>JBCCLQ010000093.1:0-7436 GCA_039026795.1 Pseudomonadota bacterium | reverse complement strand
TTTTTCAATGTTTACGGGCCGAATGAATATCACAAAGAGGGGCAATGTAGTGTCATTTGCTCGCTGTTCCCGCAGGCGCAAGCCGGAGCGGCCGCACGTTTGTTTAAATCCTATAATGATGATTATGAGGATGGCGGGCAGTTGCGTGATTTTGTATGGGTCGGAGATTGCGTCAGTGTGATGCTGTGGTTGTTGGATAACAAACAGGTAAGTGGTTTGTTCAATGTCGGTACAGGGAAGGCGCGGAGCTTTAAAGATTTAGCCACCGCGACCTACACATCAGCAGGGGTTGAGCCCAAAATCAATTACATTGATATGCCGGAAACCTTGCGTCCGAAATATCAGTATTACACGCAGGCCAATACATCAAAACTGCGCCAAGCAGGCTACAATGCAGACTTCACGGAACTGGAAGACGGAGTGCAGCAATATGTGCGTGGCTTTATGGCCAAGGCTGACCAATATAGGTAAGCGCGGATGATCCCGTTTCCCGATATAGATCCTGTTGCGATAGCAGTTGGTCCGTTACAAATTCGCTGGTATGCGTTGGCTTATTTGTGCGGGTTTTTGCTGGCCTGGGCTTATGCGATTTACATTACGAAACTCGATCCCGATAAGCGTCCGAACAAAGATGATATTGATGATTTTCTGCCATGGGTGGTTGTCGGTGTGATCCTTGGCGGGCGTTTGGGTTATACGATTTTTTACCAGCCGTCGGTTTATCTGGCCGACCCACTGGCAATCCTGAAAGTCTGGGAAGGCGGGATGTCGTTCCATGGGGGAGCGCTGGGGGTTATTGCTGCGCTATTTATTTATTCATGGAGGCATAAGATTCAATTGCTGCGGTTGTCTGATACCGTCTGCGCGACCGTGCCGATCGGTTTGTTTCTGGGTCGCATTGCGAACTTCATAAATGGTGAATTGTTTGGACGTGCTGCACCAGCCGATCTACCGTGGGCGGTTGTGTTCCCGCGCGGTGGTGAGATTGCAAGACACCCCAGCCAGATTTATGAAGCGATTTTGGAAGGGCTCGTGCTGTTCATAGTATTGTTTGTTCTGATTAAGATGCAAAAGACGCGCAACATGCCTGGTATTGTGACAGGCGTGTTTTTAGCAGGGTACGGACTGGCAAGGTTCTTTGTTGAATATTATCGAGAGCCTGACTTTCATATTGGTTTGATTGCGGATGCCGTATCGATGGGGCAGATTTTGAGTGTGCCCATGATCCTTTTGGGCACAGGAGTGTGCGTTTACGCGGTTCGGATGCGCGCAAAAACATTGACATGAACGTGCTGGAAAATATCATCCGTATGCAGATCGAACAGGCAGGGCCGATGTCGATGGCTGAATTTATGGCGCTGGCCTTAGGACACCCTGAACATGGATATTATATGAGCCGTGATCCGTTTGGGCAGGGTGGTGATTTTACGACTGCGCCGGAAATTAGCCAGATGTTCGGCGAGATGATTGGCGTGTGGCTCGCCGATACATATATGCGATGTGGGGCGCCAAAGCAGTTTGTCTTGCTGGAATGCGGCCCGGGGCGCGGCACATTGATGAGTGATATCATGCGGGTCACGAAAACAGTGCCAGGTTTTCAAGATGCGATGCAATTGCATTTGCTGGAAACCAGTCCAACGTTAAAAAAGGTTCAAGGTGAAGCCTTATCCAACTATCAGCCGCAGTGGCATGATATGATAGACAGCGTGCCGACAGATGCACCGATCTTTATTATTGGGAATGAGTTTTTTGATGCGCTTCCTGTACAGCATTTATATTGGCGTGACGGGCAATGGTTTGAACGTAAAGTCGGGTTGGATGGTGAGACGTTTATGTTTGTCGGAACCGATGCGCAGCCAGATCATGTGAACCTGATCCCAGATCATTTGGGGGCGCCTAGCAATGATGATATTTTTGAATTTTCTGCCCTAAGCCGATCTCTTATAAGCGCTATAAGTCAGAGAATTAAGGCGCAAGGCGTCGCGATGCTGTTTATAGATTATGGGCATGAGAAAGCTAGGTATGGTGAAACACTGCAAGCCGTAAAGGCGCATCAATATGCACCGATTTTGGACAATGTTGGCGAGTGTGATTTAACGGCGCATGTTGATTTTGGGGCTTTAGGAGATATTGCACGCTCGCAAGGTTTGCATGTTTCCAGGATTGTGGATCAGGGCAGTTTTTTAAAAGCGTTAGGTATAGAAATGCGTGCACAAAATTTAATGAAGAATGCGAATGAAGTGCAGCAAAATGACATTCAAGGTGCATTGGCACGGCTCACTGACCCAAAGCAAATGGGCGCTTTGTTCAAGGTGATGGCTGCGACATCATATGATATCGAATTGGCAGTTTTAGTATGATTATAAAAGATCAAAACTTCTTACCTGCTGATGCACAAGCGGATCATGGTTTCTTTACCCGGCTCGGGGGTGTGAGTGAGGGTATTTACAAAAGCTTGAATTGCGGACCCGGTTCGAATGATAACGCAGAGTATGTGCAGGAAAATCGTATATGTGTGGCCGAAGAACTGAAGGTTGAAGCAGAGAATTTATTGACGCTGTATCAAGTGCATGGCGAGACATGCCTTTATGTCGATCAACCCTTCAATGGACGACCTGAAGCAGATGCATTGGTTACGGATCAAGCAGGCTTGGCGATTGGTATCTTAACGGCTGATTGTGGCCCTGTTTTATTTTACGGACAAAAGTCTAATGGCACGTCCATTATAGGTGCGGCCCATGCAGGGTGGGGCGGTGCGTTTAAAGGCGTGTTACAATCAACTGTGGATATGATGTGTGAACGGGGTGCAGAGAGCGAAACCATCCGTGCGGCGCTGGGACCTTGTATCGGTCCTGCGTCATATGAGGTGCAGATTGAGTTTGCCGAAAAATTCTTGGAGCAGGACTTAGCCAATGAGCATTTTTTCAAATCCGCGCGTAAAGAAGGGCATTTGATGTTCGATTTACCCGGTTACATTGCCAAACGTTTGGCGGAGGCCGGCGTGAACCATGTTTCGCTGTCGGGTTTGGATACTTACGCAGATGAAAAGCGCTTTTTTAGTTATCGGCGCGCAACGCATCGCGGGGAAAGTGACTATGGCCGCCAGATTTCCGCTATTGTGATTAAGTAGTCGCTAATATGTAGCGAAAAGGTTTGATTTTTAAGCCAAAATTCTTATAGTGCAGGCATAATAAATATGGGTGTAAAGGGTCACCAAACCTATGAAGATTATTGCTGGTAATTCTAACCGGCCATTGGCCGAAGCCATATCGACGTATCTGAACGCTCCGCTAACCAAAGCGAGCATCCGCCGTTTTTCCGATATGGAGATCTTTGTTGAAATCCTGGAAAATGTTCGTGGGGAAGATGTTTTTGTCATTCAATCCACATCCTATCCGACCAATGATAACCTCATGGAATTGCTGGTGACGTTGGACGCGTTGAAACGTGGTTCAGCGCGGCGGATCACAGCCGTGTTGCCGTATTACGGTTATGCGCGTCAGGATCGCAAAACAGGCCCGCGTACCCCGATTTCAGCGAAACTGGTTGCAAACTTGATTACATCAGCAGGTGCAGATCGCGTTCTAACTATGGATTTACATGCAGGACAGATTCAAGGGTTCTTTGATGTTCCGACAGATAATCTGATCGCGCAACCGATTTTGCTGCCAGATATCGAAGAGAAGTTCGATAAAAAGAATTTGGTGATTGTCTCCCCGGATGTGGGCGGTGTGATCCGCGCACGTGCGATTGCCAAGCGTTTGGATGCGGATTTGGCGATTATTGATAAACGCCGCGAGCGTGCCGGTGTCTCCGAAGTTATGAATGTGATCGGGGATGTCGATGGAAAATGCTGTATTCTGGTCGATGACATCGTGGATTCAGCCGGAACGTTGTGTAATGCGGCGCATGCCCTGAAAGGCAAGGGCGCTGTCGAAGTTGATGCCTATGTTGTGCATGGGGTTCTGTCCGGCGGGGCTGTGGCTCGTGTGACATCATCCCCTTTAAGCAAGCTGGTGATTACGGACAGTATTGCAGCCACAGAAGCCATTCGGGTATCGCATAATATCGAGCAATTGACGGTCGCTCCGCTGATTGGTGAGGCGATCAAGCGTATTGCCGAAGACCGCTCTATTTCCGCACTTTTCAAGTGACGTGAACACGTCATCCCGTTGGTGAGTACAACGAACATTAACGAACGGGATCCAAAAGACAGCAACATAGTTGCTGACATTCATGGATCCCAGCCGTATTAGCCTGCTTTCAGCAGGCCGCTGGGATGACGAGGAGCTTTGAAATTCCTTGCAATTTCACTCAAAACAGCTTAGTTAGTCTGCTTGGAACGGGTCAGTACCCCTGGAGGCCGACCTTAATAACTGAAAATAAAGGAAAAAATTATGAGTAAGCAATACGCTATCCAAGCGGAAAAACGTGACGGCGCCGGTAAGGGGGCAGCCCGTGCACTTCGCCGCGATAATAAAATCCCGGCCGTGATTTACGGTGATGGGAAAGCCCCTGTGACAATCGCAATGCCGATGAAGGAAGCCAATCTGGAATACAACAAAGGTCACATGTTCACGACCTTGTGTGATTTGGATTTGGGTGGCGAAAAGCACCTGGTTTTGGCGCGTGATGTGCAATTGCACCCGGTCACAGACAATGTGATGCATGTTGATTTTCTGCGCGTGAATGCGAAAACAACGATTAAGGTGAACGTACCTGTTGATTTGAGCAGTTATGAAGACAGCCCTGCCGCTAAGGAAAAAGGCGTCTTGAACATCACTCGTCACGATGTCGAATTGGTCTGTCAGGCAACAGCCATTCCAGACAGTGTTGTTGTTGATGCCAGCGCAGCTGAAATCGGTGACTCACTGAAGAGTACAAATGCCACTCTGCCGGATGGCGCCGCATTCGCCATTGATGATCGTGAATTCACAATCGCAACCGTCACTGCACCGAAAGCCTTCGTTGAAGAAGAAGTCGAAGGTGAAGGCGAAGAGGGAGCCGAAGGTGAAGAGGGCGAAGCCAAAGAAGGCGAAGAAGCCAAAGACGGTGAAGGCGGAGATGCCGAGGGCGAGAAAAAAGACGGCGAATAAGCTTTCTAATCAGATAACAAAAATGGCCGGACGTATTGATCCGGCCATTTTTTTGGATAGAGTGTACCCATCATGTGGTTATTGGTAGGCCTCGGTAATCCGGGCGATAAATACGAAAAGAACAGACATAATATTGGCTTTATGATCGCCGATACAATCGCGTCTGAATATGGTTTCGGTAGTTTTAAGTCCAAATTCGAAGGGGAATACGCGCAAGGCACGATTGCTGGTCAAAAGTGTTTGTTGCTGAAACCCATGACTTATATGAATGACTCCGGCATTTCCGTGTCAAAGCTTGCGAAGTTTTATAAAATCGATACGGAGCAGATTATCGTTTTTTACGATGAATTGGACCTGCCGCCCGGTAAATTACGCGTGAAAAAGGGTGGCGGCGCAGGCGGACATAACGGTATAAAATCTATTGATAATCATATGAAATCAAAAGACTATTGGCGTGTGCGTATGGGGATTGGTCATCCGGGTGATAAAAACCGTGTGTCAGGATATGTGTTGAATGATTTTCCAAAGGAACAGCAAAAATGGTTGCCGGACTGGATTGATGCGATTTCGGATCAAGTGTCCTATCTGGTGCAGGAAAAACACGAAGATTTTATGACCCAAGTCGCGCGGAAGTTTAAGGCGCCGGTAGCAGAGAAAAAAGAAGGATAATTGGGATGGTTGATGAAGCATTGATGACCAAGAAAGCGAGCATCTTCTCTATGGTAGGCACTGCGTGGCATAAAGGTGTCCGTGAAGCCGATGACTGGTTAGAGAAATGGGAAGGGCATTACAAAATTATCAGGGACGATTCAGGAGATGATGATTCTGTACACGACATGGATATTATATGTACAGAAGAGGCATATACCGAGTTGGTGGATGAGATAAACGCTGCTTCGGAATGGACAAATCATAAATAAAATAAAAGGCGATAAGAAATGAGTTTTAATTGTGGAATAGTGGGATTGCCGAATGTCGGGAAATCGACCTTGTTTAATGCATTGACCGAAACAGCGGCGGCGCAAGCGGAGAATTTCCCGTTTTGTACGATTGAACCGAATGTCGGCAAGGTTGCGGTGCCTGATGATCGCCTTGATAAAATTGCGAAGATTGCAGAGTCCGCGAAAGTCATTCCGGCGCAGTTGGAGTTTGTTGATATTGCAGGCCTTGTGAAAGGTGCTTCGCAAGGTGAGGGGCTGGGGAACCAGTTCCTGGGGAATATTCGTGAGACGGATGCGATTATTCATGTTTTACGGTGTTTTGAAGACGGAGATATCACACATGTGGAAGGCAGTATTGATCCGATCCGTGATGCGGATGTGATTGAAACGGAGTTGATGCTGGCAGATTTGGACTCTATTACTAAGCAAGCTGAAGGCGCAGCCAAAAAAGCGCGCAGTGGTGATAAGGATTTAAAGGCGCAACATGATTTGATGTTGAAAATCAAAGCGGCGTTGGAAGAAGGGAAGTCAGCACGCACAGTTGAACCCGATAATGACGATGAAGAAAAATGGATGCGTCAATTTGGATTGCTGACTGCCAAGCCGATTTTGTATGTTTGTAATGTCAGCGAAGATGATGCAGCCGAAGGCAATGAATGGACACAAAAAGTAGCCGATATGGCGCAAGCGCAAGGGGCGTCACATGTGATCATTTGCGCATCGATTGAATCTGAAATCGCGCAGCTGGATACGGCAGAAGAAAAGGCGGAGTTCTTGGAA
This sequence comes from Pseudomonadota bacterium, assembly GCA_039026795.1. Lineage (GTDB taxonomy): Bacteria > Pseudomonadota > Alphaproteobacteria > Micavibrionales > Micavibrionaceae > JAUHXT01. The sequence goes on along the minus strand of JBCCLQ010000093.1, from coordinate 619 downwards.
ACAATGGGTCTGCATGAGCCGGGACTGAATCGCATTATTCGCGCCGGTTTTGATTTGTTGGGGTTGCAAACTTATTTCACAGCCGGACCGAAAGAAGCACGCGCGTGGACCATCCATAAAGGTGATAGCGCACCGGAGGCGGCCGGTGTGATTCACACAGATTTCCAAAAAGGGTTCATCAAGGCCGAAGTGATTGCTTACGATGACTATGTCTCATTGAACGGTGAGCAGGGCGCAAAAGATGCCGGAAAGATGCGTCAGGAAGGCAAGGATTACATCGTCGCTGATGGAGATGTGATTTTATTCCGGTTTAACGTTTAGATCGGGCTTGGGCCGTCAACGCCAGTTTGATGGCGAGATAAGAGCATCGTTTCTGGATCTTGGGGCGCTTCTTCTGTAGGCGCGCATTCAATATCAAGTCTTGCCGCGACATAAGGATTGAGAAGGCCTGTATCGATTAAAAGTTCTTCGGTTCTATAAATAAGCGCTGCATCAGTACCAAGAGTTCCTCCCATAACCGCATTTACTTGTTCAGCAGCTTCTTCTACAGATAAAATAGGAGTTTTTTCTGTTCTGTAACCCGGGGTGCCGGGAGTGCCTATTTGTCTAACACCAAATG
>JBCCLQ010000092.1:0-7473 GCA_039026795.1 Pseudomonadota bacterium | reverse complement strand
GGCGCTTTGACATGATTTCATTGCACGTCATTTTAATTTTAAGTGTTTTGCCTGAAACGCCCGAAGGTCAGAAAATGGGCCAGCGGCTTTTTGATGTGATGTTTAAGGACATGGATAAAGCTCTACGAGAAATGGGAATCGGTGATTTGAGTGTGCCTAAGCATATGAAACGCATGATGAATGGTTTTAACGGCCGTTTGTTGAACTACAAAGATGCATTGGCAGGGCAGGGCGATCTAAATGAAGTTCTGGAGCGCAATGTTTACGGCATGGCTGATGATGTATCCCAAGACAATGTGAATGCAATGGCCGACTATGTGCGTCAAACTCATCAGGAATTGAAAGGTCAGGAAAGCAAAAAAATCCTTGACGGATTAGTCAATTATCCTGAATTGTAAATATATTACATCAGCTTTTTTAGAGGAGGCATTCGCGATGTCACAGATGAACGCAAGCTCCCCCGAATGGTCATATCGGATTGATGCTGATGACATCAATGATAAACCCCAGAGTTTTTATCTGAGTGCAGACGAGCAGGAGTGCAAGGATATTGCACGCAGGCTGAATGTAGACAGCATTGAGCGTTTGGAAGCTACATTGAACATATCCCGCGAAGCGGCCGGTCAGATTTACGTTGAAGGTTCTTTAAAATCCAAAGTCATTCAAAAATGTGTGGTCAGTATGGACCCTGTAGAGGACTGGATTGAAGAAGAGTTTGATGCCTGGTTTGCGGATAAGGAGCAAACAGTCTCTTTTGTTGAAGCCAAGAAAAATCGGGAGACCAAAAAGGGGCATGCGGAAGTCGAAATCACAGAAGAACACGAAGATCCGGAGCCTTTGCATGACGGATTTATTGAGGCAGGCGAGCTGGTGACACAATACCTCTCACTGGCTATTAACCCTTACCCGCATGCTGAAGGGGCTACGCATGAGTATGGTGATGATGCAATACCAAGCTCAGAGCCGTCCGAAGCACGCAAAAACCCGTTTGAAGCACTGAAAAACTGGAAAGGGAAGTCCTGAGAGCTGAATTTTAGGAAAAAGCTTGCGATTTTCGGGGATTTCCACTAGATATCACATTCGAATTTAAGAAAAGGACGAGAACAATGGCTGTTCCAAAGAGAAAAACTACGCCTTCAAGACGCGGAAAAAGACGCTCTCACAATGCCTTAGAGGCTGTGAACTGGACTGAAGACCAGAATACAGGTGAGCCTGTACGCCGTCACCACATCGACCTGAAAACAGGCATGTACAAGGGCCGTCAGGTTATCGAGGGCAAAGAGTAATCCAAAGGCGTAATCCTTGGATGAATAATGATTTTTTCAGATAGAGGAATGGATTTTAAATGGCCGTTCCTCTATTTTCGACTCTAATATCCTTCAAACAGGTTCAATAGATGTCCCAAACACAAACAATTGCATTAGACGCTATGGGCGGGGATCACGGCCCGAAAGTGGTTGTGCCTGCTGCCAAGATGGCTTTGGAGCAAAAGCAGGACCTGCATTTTATTTTTGTAGGCGATCAAAGCGCTATTGAAAAAGAGTTGGATCATTACCCAGATTTGAGAGGTGTCAGTGAGGTCGTTCACACAACCAAAATGATTGCCAATCATGAAAAGCCCTCTGCCGCGCTGAGGAACAGTAAAGACAGCAGTATGCGGATGGCGATTGAATGTGTGAAGGAGGGGCGCGCGCAGAGTGTTGTGTCTGCCGGAAACACCGGCGCGTTGATGGCAATTTCGAAGATTATCTTAAAACCGCTACCCGGCATTTCTCGGCCTGCGATTGCCAGTATTTTTCCGACCGTGAAAGGCAAGACGGTGATGCTTGATTTGGGGGCGAACCTGACATGTGATGCGGAAGTGTTGATGCAGTTTTCGGTTCTGGGTGCCGTCTATGCGCGTGTCGTGATGGGCATTGATAAACCCAGTGTCGGTTTGCTGAACGTTGGAACGGAAGATCAAAAGGGTCACGAAGAGGTACGCGAAGCGGCTACGATTCTCTCGCAAGTTGAATTTCCGGGACGCTATCATGGTTTTATTGAGGGCAATGATATCGCACTTGGAACCGTGAATGTTGTTGTGACCGATGGTTATACTGGTAATGTTGCATTGAAAACGGCTGAAGGTGTCGGCAAAATGACATCACAATTTATGCGCGATGCGTTTAAGTCATCACCCTTTGCTATGTTGGGCTATATGTTGGCGAGTGGTGCGATGAAGCGTTTAAAAACCCGTGTTGATCCGCGCACGTACAATGGCGGGATGTTTTTGGGTCTTAATGGTGTGTGTGTGAAAAGCCATGGTGGTAGCGATGAGCTTGCGACCATGCATGCGATTTTAACGGCCGCTGATTTGGTCGATAACGGCTTTAACGAGCGTGTGTGTGTGGAGATTGAACAGTTGATGAATCAGGAATCCTTTATCTCAGCGGCGGTGATGTCATGAGTGAAATGCGTTCTGTGATCAAAGGTACGGGATCGTACCTGCCCGATAAAATCCTGACCAATGCCGATTTGGAAAAGATGGTGGATACAAGCGATGAATGGATTGTTCAGCGTAGTGGTATCAAATCCCGCCACATCGCAGCAGATGACCAAACAACATCGGATATGGCGATTAAAGCGGCTGAAAAGGCGCTGAGAGAGTCAGGTTTGAAAGCAAGCGATATCGATGGTGTGATTGTGGCAACCACAACGCCGGATCATACTTTTCCTGCTGTCGCCGTAAAGGTTCAGGCCGCTTTAGGTATCCCACCCGGTCTCGCGTTTGATGTACAGGCTGTCTGTACAGGCTTTGTTTATGCGATGACAGTTGCCGATAATTTCATCAAAACAGGCGGTGCAAAACGTATTCTTGTTGTTGGCGCGGAAAAAATGTCATCGATTGTAGATTGGGAAGACAGAACAACATGCGTGCTGTTTGCCGATGGTGCAGGGGCAATTGTTCTGGAAGCGACAGACTCAAGTGATCAAGGTATTTTATCGACCCATTTATACGCGGACGGGAATTTGCGTGATTTTCTGTACACCGATGGTGGCACATCCAGCACAGGCACATCCGGGCATATCATTATGCAAGGGCGTGAAGTGTTTAAATACGCCGTTAATCATATGTCCGAGATTGTGGGCGAGGTGTTAGAGCACAATGACGTGAAGGCCGAGGATATTGACTGGTTGGTGCCGCATCAGGCGAATTTGCGGATTATCGAATCGACTGCCAAGAAGCTGGATATGAGCATGGATAAGGTCGTTGTGACCCTCGATCATCACGGAAATACGTCAGCGGCTTCTATTCCCCTGGCACTCGACGAAGCGGTGCGCGATGGGTGTATCAAACGCGGAGATATGCTGCTTTTTGAAGCGCTGGGCGGCGGTTTGACCTGGGGCGCGGCGCTTGCACGGTACTGATTTTACGCTAATCCATTGATCGTTAACCATTTTTCATGAAAAAGCCGCAATCGTTTCATTGACGCGGACGCAAAAAACGCGTTAAAATGTAATTATTCAAGGGAGTTAGTTGAAATGGAAGACACAAATCGTACGATTACACGCGCTGATCTGGCAGAATCTGTTTATGAGCAGGTTGGCCTGTCCCGAAATGAATCATCGGATTTGGTTGAACAAGTTCTGGATGAAATTTCGAATACTCTTGTCACCGGTGAGAACGTCAAGATATCTTCATTTGGAAGTTTTTCAGTTCGTGAGAAAGGTGAACGCATCGGCCGGAATCCAAAAACCGGTGTAGAAGTTCCGATTTCACCACGAAAAGTTCTTGTTTTTAGGGCTTCACATGTCCTAAAAGATAGAATTAACGAACAACAGTAAGTATAAGACATAATTTAATTTTTTACTTTTTGAATGAGGGTAAAACCACATGACCAATGCCTATGCATCACAAAATTTCACTGACAATGACGCAGACGAGAGTGCGAGCTCTGCGCCTATAACGGCAGCAAAAGAAAAGACGCAGAAGTCGAAGAAAGCGCCGTCGGCTTTCAGAACGATCAGTGAAGTGGCTGATGAGCTGGATGTTCAACAGCATGTGTTGCGTTTTTGGGAAACGAAATTCTCACAAGTGCGCCCGCTCAAGCGTGGTGGTGGTCGCCGTTACTACCGTCCTGAAGATGTGGCTTTGCTCAAGCGTATTCATCATCTGCTTTACACAGAAGGATACACTATTAAAGGCGTTCAAAAGCTTTTGAAAGGACAGGGCAAATCTCAAATTCTGGCTTCTGCAAATGAACAACCGCGTGAAGCGCCTAAAACTGTGCCGCAGGAATTGGCCGCCAAGCCTGAAAGTCGTCCTGAATCACAAAATGGCATGAACGATACACAACGTGAGTTGATGCAAGGTATGCTTGAAGACCTCAAAGGCTTGCGTGATATCCTGAAAGGGAATTAAGGCCTTTTATCTCAAAGCAGCACGTAACCCGGCTTCAGCTAATGGCTTTCTCTTCTTGATTTTAGCAAGCATCGTTGCATTCGAAGTTTTAGGAATATCTTTGAGATCTCCTTCGAAAAGGACTGTGTAACATCGTCTAAGTGCTTTTTGGGCTGTTCCAACTGTTGCAATTAATTGAGCAAGATCACTGTAGTCTCCGCTTTGTAAAAACTTCCTGGCAAGTGTTTCGTCTTTTGGTTTTCTTTTGGGCATAATAACCTCTTTAAATGGTTTTCTATAATTAATCATTACAGAAAATATTTGTCAAAGTTTCTTGTTAAAATCTTGACGTATCAGAGGGACTTGCCTTACAAACACTTATTTGTCGGGGTGTAGCGCAGCCTGGTAGCGCGCACGGCTGGGGGCCGTGAGGTCGGAGGTTCGAACCCTCTCACCCCGACCATGCTTTGCTCCGAAGAGCTACGCATGGCACGCCAGTTCAAAAGGAAACACTATGCCGCATATCATCTTGGAATATTCGTCTGCGTTGGAAGATAAGCTCGATTTGCCTGAAATTCTGGAAAGCTTGCATAACACACTGGCGGAGCAGGGCGTTGATAAGGCGCGGATCAAAACACGTGGTGTGAAGCTCGATCACGCTGTCGTAGATGATCAGGGCACTGATGGTTTGATGGCGCATGCGACTTTGTTGTTGCTGGAGGGGCGTGATGTATCGACCAAACAACAATATGGACAGGCCTTGCATGGGGTGATGAAGGATAAAATAATATCCGCTGCCCCTGAGTGCAAACTCACACTTGAGGTGCGCGACATGGAAAAAGACACCTATATCCTATAGGCTTTTTCTATGGGTATTCTCAATTTATTCAAAAACAGAGATGAGATTACGTCGAGAGCTGCGTCCCCAAAACGTATTCCGAAACGCAATTTAAGTCAGTCGGAAGCCTTGTTCGACAATATACCTCTGGTTTCAAAAATCATGCTCGTCTACATCCGTAAAAATGACGGGGCGGGCTATGACGATATCAAGTCGCATATTGTATCTGAGGCGACTTCAAGCGTTGCGGTCCAAAAAAAGCTTCTGAACAATTCACGCATTAAAGCGCGCATGATAGAAGCGAGAGACTTGCTGAAACAAGACAATCTGATTGAATATCACGTCAACAAACAGATTTGGTTTTACACCCCGCAAGAACAAATGGATTTGAGCGATAAAGAGAAATCGTATCTGGCTTATAAGGGTGTGTATCAAGAGGGATGGAAGCGGATTAAAGACCCGTTATATGTTGTGCGCTGGCTGCACGAAAACTTTACGCCGGACGAATTTGAAGTTTTTTGCTGTAAAGTTTTAGAGCATTGCGGGGTTCGGAATGCCATTGTGTCCGAGAAAAGATCATCCGGCGCAGATGGCGGCTTGGATGGAACAGGCGAGTTATACATTGACGATGATTTGGGGTGGCAAAAGGTAGCCATTCAAGCCAAGCGATATGGCCTGGATAAATATTCAGGCGATGATCAATGCCGTAGCTTTGTGGGGACATTACAACAACAGCGCATTGAATATGGGTTCTTTATGACGACTGGCATGCTGTCCGAGCGTTTTATTGATACGGCTGAGGATTTTTCACACAGGCCGGATATCAATGTGAACATTGAGTGTATTGATAAGCATAAACTGGTGGAGATTATGGTATATAAAGGAACTGATCCGTATGGCTTTGGTTTGCACAAAACGGATGAGCTTGGTTTTTATTACATGAATGAACATATTTTAAAGGAGGCGGTATCATAAACATGAGCGTAATTTTGATTTACATGACAGCCAGCCCGCGCGAAGTGGATGATTTATGCGCCGCGCTGTTGGAACGCAAATTGATTGCTTGCGCGAATATTATGGCCCCGCATAAAGCCATATATAGATGGGAGGGACGCGTGGAGTCCGAGAATGAATGTGCGGTGATATTAAAAACCACACAAGAGAAGTTCGCAGAGCTCGAAAAAGCCGTTGTGGAATTACATTCTTATGACACGCCGTGCCTTTTACAAATCGACATCACAGATGCGCATGAACCTTTTCTGAAATGGATTGGTGAGCAGGTCGCTGATTAAACCTGCGCCAGAGCTTGTGCCATATCGTTTTCGATATCCTGATAAGTTTCAATACCAATGGATAGGCGGATCACTTCCGGTCCTGCACCGGCCTTCGCTTTACCATCATCATCCAGCTGTGAGTGAGTGGTGGAAGCGGGATGAATAATCAGGCTGCGGGTATCCCCGATATTGGCGAGGTGAGAGAAAAGCTTTACGCTTTCGATGAGTTTAACGCCTGAATCATATCCGCCTTTGAGGCCGAAGGTGAATACAGCTCCGCCTTGGCCTTTGGTGTATTTTTTGGCGTTGGTGTGATTGGGGCTATCGGGAAGCCCTGCATAGTTCACAAAGCTGACTTTGTCATGACTTTGTAAGAATGTGGCCAAAGACAAAGCGTTGGAGCAATGCTTTTCCATCCGTAGCGCAAGCGTTTCTAACCCAACAAAGGTCAAGTAAGCGTTCATCGGTTGCTGGTTGCAACCAATATCGCGTAAACCCACCGCGTGGTTGTGAATAGCAAAAGCTGCGGGTCCGAATGTTTCGGCGAAGTTGATGCCGTTATACCCCTCGTTTGGTTTGCCGAGTTCAGGATATTTTTCCCCGTGCTTGATCCAGTCAAAATTACCGCAATCAACAATCGCTCCGCCCATCGCATTGCCGTGTCCGCTCATGAATTTGGTGGTGGAATAGGTGACGATGTTTGCGCCGAAATCTTTTGGTTTGCACAAATAAGGCGTGGCCATCGTGTTGTCGACGATGAGAGGTACGCCGGCGTCTTCAGCAATTTTTGCGAAAGCCTCTAAATCTGCAACGATCCCTTCGGGGTTGGACAATCCTTCGAGGAAGATAGCCTTGGTTTTATCGCTTATAACCGCTTTACAGCTGTCAGGATCGGTTGGATTAAAGGTCGGTGATTGCCAGCCGAAACGATCAGGGAATAATTTTGCAAATTGATTCAGTGACCCGCCATAGAGTTTTTG
>JBCCLQ010000091.1:0-7661 GCA_039026795.1 Pseudomonadota bacterium | reverse complement strand
CCCCGCACCAAATCTGGTAAAATCACTGAATTGGCTGTGCGGGATGTGATTCACGGTCGAAAGGTCAAAAACGTCACAGCCCTCGCCAATCCGGAAGCGTTGGAGCTATATAAGGATATAAAAGAGTTACAAAATTAGATTTATCTTGCAAATCGTCATGCAAATAGGCTTATACTAAAATTATGAACTCGAACCGCACAGAATTTTTGTTTACAAACACCGCCGCTTGTCCAGCAGCAGCGTGTGCGTGTGCGGCCGCAGCAGCCGCCCGTTAGGGCTGTCATATTTCTCACATAGTGCAAGAGCACGTTTATTTTCCAAAAATTTAAACCTTTAATTTTTACCTGCAGGTGGAGTATACCATGCTGAATGTTATAGAGGGCGAAAGCCAAAACTTAGATATGCCGATTTATAAAGACACAGACAAAAAAGAGCCGATTCAACGCAAAGACTGGCATTTTCGCGATGTTGTCCGGAACTTAACGACCAATGCGGGCGCAGAGCTTCTCAATTATGCGCGCACGAAAGAAAATGTGATCTCGCTGGCCCAAGGGGAAGGCAGCCTCCCGACGCCTGACTTCATTATTGATGCTGCGACCAAGGCTATGAAAGAAGGACACACAAAATATGGTCCTGTTTTGGGGCAACCCGCTTTGCGTCAGGAAATTGCGAATTACTATGTCAAACATTACGACATCAATCTACCCACCAACCGCATTTATGTGACGGGCTCTGGCACCACGGCGATGCACTTGGCCTTAACGGCTATATTGAATGAAGGCGATGAAGTTGTTGCCGTCACGCCCATCTGGAAAAATCTTTTGGGCGCGGTTGAAATTGCACAGGGCAAAGTGATTGATGTGCCTTTGGAAGATTACGACGGTGATTGGCATCTTGATCTGGATAAGCTGTTTGACGCCGTTACGCCGGATACACAAGCCTTGTTAATCGTATCTCCGTCTAACCCAACAGGGTGGATTTTGCCTGAAGAAGACGTCAAACGCGTTTTGGATTTTGCACGTGAGCATGACATCTGGATTATTTCTGATGAGGTTTATACGCGCACGACGTTTGACACGGAACGCGCTCCGAGCTTCCTCGATTATGCTGATGAAGATGACAAACTGTTTGTCGTGAACAGCTTTTCAAAGCTTTGGGCGATGACAGGTTGGCGCATAGGCTGGTTGGTCGGTCCGGCGAAGGCTGAAAAAATCATTCGTGATATTGCGATCTATGACAATATGGGGCCGTGTACATTCTCACAATTTGGTTGTATTGAGGCTTTGCGGCATGGCGAAGATTTCGTCGAAATGCAGCGCGACCTCTGGCGTGATAATCGTGATTACGTCATGAGACGTTTAGAAGGCAACAACCGCATTCACATGAACGCACCGCAAGCCACTTTCTATGGTTTTCTGAAGATCGAAGGTGTCGATGATTGCGTTGAATTCTGCCGCGATCTGATTGACGGTGCCAATCTTTCCCTTTCTCCGGGCAGTGCGTTCGGTAAAAGCTGTAAGGGGTATTTGCGTATTTGTTATGGCGTGGAACGCGAGGTTTTGGACGAAGCACTGGACAGGCTGGAAGCTTTTGTGAATAAGTAAGCCATGCGTGGTTATTTCGGAATTGGCGTTGAAGGCATCAGCAAGGAACGAAACTTGGGCAACCTAGTTCGCTCTGCCCACGCATTCGATGCCAGTTTCTTTTTTACGATTGGAACGGATTTGAATGTGCGTGAAGTGCGTGCGAGCGATACGTCCGGCGCTTTCGATCATGTCCCTTTGCATGAATATGAAGACGTACAGTCTCTGGATTTACCAAAAGGGTGTCAACTTGTTGGTATTGAGTTTATTGAAGATTCAATTGAACTTCCGACTTTTCGTCACCCAACACGTGCCGCATATGTCTTGGGTCCTGAAATGGGTAATCTTTCTGATGCTTTGATTAAAAAATGCGATCATGTCGTCAAAATTCCAATGAAGTTTTGTATCAATGTCGGCGTGGCGGGGGCTCTTGTGATGTATGACCGTGCGATATCTATGGGACGATGGGCTGACCGACCTGTGAAACCTGGCGGTCCAATAGATCCACTCGAAGAGCACATACAGGGCTTACGCCGCAAAACCCGAATTTAATTATCCAACAATTTTTGAATTGTGCCGATGAGCTTATCCATCTGAAACGGTTTGACGATATAGGTTGATATGCCGTGCTCTCTTCTGGCTTCCAGATCTTCCATTTCGACGGCATTGGCCAAAATAATCATATGACTATCTGCGTAATCGGGCTTTGACATCACTGTTTTGGAAATGATCTTGGCATCAATATTTTCAATTTTCTGTTGTAAAATCATCAAATCGAAAACTTTTTTGGATGTCAGATTAGCAATTATGCGCGGATCTTCCGTTGTCTCAACCTCGGCGCCCATTTCAGTTAGCGATTCACGGATCAGACGCCGCAACGTGCTGTCACTTTCAGCCAGTAAAATTGATTTCCCCCAGAGTGGTTTAGACATATCAATTGCTCCTATAATTATAATAATAGGAGATACAGCTTAAAAAAAGCTTTTTGAAAAGTCGATTAGCGGCTGAGGAATGGATTGAGGATTTTACCCATCCAGCCCGTCAGGCGGATCGGGTCGCTGTTGACGACCAAACAGAAACAACCCATTTTTTCATCGGCTACAGGCTGGTGCGTGATGCGTTCATCCATAACAATCAAATCGCCACGGCTGTAAGTGCCTGATTCATCATGGGCTGCGCCGTCAATCATCAATGTAATTTCTGTTCCAGCGTGGCTGTGTTCCGGCGTTTTGGTACCAGGATCAATTTTTAAAAGGCGAACCTTTGAATTGCGACATTTTGTTTTGATCTCATAGCTTTGCATGCCCGGATAAACTTTTTTCCAAGGCAAGTATTCCGTTTCATGAATATAATTTTGAACCGGACGCGGTAGTTTCATGGAGTCCAGCATCTCACATGTGGAATGGGCGACTGGTTCATCCTTCTCCTCTTGCTCACTTTCTAGTCTGTCAAGGACATCAGCCAAACTATCGGACTTCATGGCAATCGGATCGCACTGACAATCCAGCAAGCTTCCGCCAATAGCTTCGCAATCCTCAACGATCCGGCGCGCAAAGGGAGACAATGTCAAATGGGAAGCAACGATCAAAGATTGTGCTTCATTCAGTGTTCCAGCGGCATAATCCATCAATAATGCCTCGTAATTCTGTTTTGCAATCATTGCTACAGTCTTTCCGGCCATAAGTTCTTAATTTCCTCGTTTTTTCTTAATCGTTCCAGCGCAAGTCGAATGCGTGATTTTACGGTACCTAAAGGCAAGCGTGTTTCGCGCGCTATGGCGTCGTGTGTTTTATCTTCAAAATATGATTTTTTGATCAAATCAGCCTGTTCAGCGGGTAAATTTTCAAGCGCTTTTTTCATGGCATCGGCTTCACGCATGCGATCTATGTTGTCATCGGGCATAGGTACGTCATCATTCACCATCATGGGGTCGTTAGGGTCAGGCTCAGGGCGTGACATTTTTCTGTACAAATCTATGCGCTTGTTCCGGGCGATTGTAAAAATCCAGGTGCTCGCGCTCGCATGCTGAGGTTTATATAAATCAGCCTTCTTCCAGACTGTGAGCATGGTTTCTTGTGCTAATTCATCAGCTTGATCAGGAGCAGTACCTGATTTCATCAAAAATGACTTAATACGGGGGGCAAAGTACTCAAAAAGCTCTATAAACGCTTGTTTATCCTGCTTTTCACCAATGGCACATAACAGAGCTTCGTTTGAATCTGCATCAGGCTTTTTTACCGTTTGAACAGCAGGTGTCTTGGTTTCGGCGGTTTTTGCCTTTACTTCCATAGCGTTAAACCCCATCGCAATTGGATAGGACGCCATAATATCGGGCTGTTCAGTTACGGGCAAATACATTTTTTTCGCATTTGTTGACATTCTAAAGATTAATACGGTTTCCCGGACGTTCTGGATCACGTATTCAGACTATAAAAAATTGTTGTTTTTTGGGGGTTGGGTGAATTTAAAAGTTGATTGGAAATGGGGTTCGCCTATATTCACAAACAGTGAATCCAGTAAATGAATGGATATGAAATATGATTATTCGTCTAAGCTTTTTATGCGTAAGTCTAATATGTATTGTTTTCAGCGCACAGGCACAGGCTTCTGAGCCACGCCTTATCGCTACATATGATGATTGGTCTGCCTATATGTTTGTCGAAGGCGGGAATAAAGTATGCTATATGGCGTCCCAACCCAAGAAAGATGAGGGCGATTATACCTCGCGTGGTGAAATATTTGCCTTGATTACGCACAGACCATCTGAAGGAACGCGTGATGTTTTCAGTTATATAACAGGCTATCCTTACAAAACCGGTAGTGATGTCAGTGTGACGATCGGTGGTTCACGCTTTACAATGTTTACGCAGGATGACACGGCATGGGCTCCTGATGCGGCGGCGGATCGTCAATTGGCTTCTGCAATCCGAAAGGGCAGCAACATGGTTGTAAAGGGTACATCCCAACGCGGTACGTTAACGACTGATACGTTTAGCTTAAGGGGTTCCGGAAAAGCGTATGATACAATTACCCGTGAATGTGGATTATAGGTCGGATAAATTTTGATACAATTTTATGTATAATAAAACGCCTGTTAATAAAACTATGAAAAAGTTGGATGTGGCATAGACCTATGCTACCACTCTGTTCTTTAATGGAATTCTAAGGATATTACTTCCAATCAAGCTTAAATCATGACGGTAATACATCACACAAAGCAGGCATTTTTACGTGCATTGAACGGCATTCAATCCATTGATATGGAACCGTTCATGATGCGTGTCCGTGACTTTGGTACCTGGACGGCAAAAGCTCTACATATCCGTCAGCGTTACATTTTCACAAAGGAAAATAAATTGCGTTTGCGCTATGTCGCGTCCGGTTTTTGCCTGTTGTTTGCAACCAGTATTTTTACTCTGACATTGTCTCAAAACGCATCCTCATTAAATGCGCAGACAATGGCATCACTTTCTATTGTTGAACGTGATCACTCTGCTGCTGATGCGGCCGCATCTCAGGCACAGCGTAGTTTGACAAATATGTTGGATAGCCGCCTATACGGTAAGTTTTCTTTGGCCTCCGCCTCCGTTCCATCTGCTATTGCGCGTCCGAAAGACGAAATTGTAAAAATCCGCCCCGGCGATGCCTTGGGTGTTGTTTTGCAAAACAAGGGCGTGGGCAAGGACGATGTGAATAAAACAATCGATGCCTTATCGAAACATTATAATCCTCGTAATTTAAAGGCCGGGCAGGAAATTGCCATGCACTTCAAACCAACAGATCAGGGCGATTACCGTTTCATGAAAATGAAAATAGAAGTTGATCCGATCAAGGCTGTTGTTGTCGAACGGCACGGTGACAATTTTAAATCCGAATTGTTCGAAAAACCGGTTGAGCGTATTGCGAATGCTAAATCTGCAAAGGTTGAACTTTCACTCTTCGGGTCAGCGGGTAAGGCCGGAATTCCCAAAGGTGTCGTTGCCGATGTTATTCGCATCTACTCATGGGATGTGGATTTCCAACGTGATATCCGCCAAGGCGATGGTATTGAAGTTCTCTATGATACTTACGAAACACCGGATGGGCATATCGCGAAAAAGGGTGATCTTCGTTACGCAAAGTTGACTGTCGATGGTGATGAAAAACCGATTTATCGCTTCAAAATGTCTGATGGCCGCATTGATTATTTCACACCGGATGGCGTCAGTATCAAAAAAACATTGATGAAAACTCCTGTTGATGGCGCGCGCATTTCATCCGGCTTCGGGATGCGCAAACACCCGATCTTGGGTTACAACAAAATGCATAAAGGTGTTGATTTTGCCGCGCCGCGCGGAACGCCTATTTATGCCGCAGGTGACGGCGTGGTCGAAAGGGCAAGCCGCAATGGTGCTTACGGTCATTACGTTCGCATTCGTCACAATTCAAAATTAAAAACAGCCTACGCTCACTTGCATCGCTATAAGTCCGGTATCAAGCCCGGTAAGCGCGTGAAGCAAGGTCAGGTTATCGGTTATGTCGGAAGTACGGGGCGCTCAACAGGTCCACACCTGCACTACGAAGTCATTATGAATGGCAAACAGGTCAACCCGCGTTCTGTCAACGTACCGACAGGTGAAGAGCTGACAGGAAAAGATCTTGCAAAATTCAAAGATCTTGTGCGTGATATTGACCGCGAATACGCCAATGTTCGCCGTGAAATGGAATTCGCTGATAAACGCTCTCATCGTAAAAACCAACGTTACAACTAATCTCATCAACAGATAATTGATTCTTGATACCTTACGATTGTCGTCAGGCTCCTGCGTGTCATGTACTCTTGTGATCATGAAACGTATTTTGTTCATATTCGCTTTGCTTTTGATGTCTGTGCCTGTGTTGGCACAGGACGCAACACTGGTTAGCAACCCACAAAGCCATTTAAGCGGACGTGACCTGATGAATTTCTGCAAAGGGCAATATGATATCGATTTCGGCTATTGCGCCGGTTACATGGCCGCCATTTCCGAAGTCATGCAAGATCACAGTGTGTACGGCCAAAGCGCCTGTAATCATTCAGCTGTTGCTCCTCAGCAGCTTGTTGAATTGCTGAAAGAAAACGCAAAACGCAACCCGTCCCTTGAATTACAGCCCGCTTCTGTAGCTGCGGCACAAACGCTGTCCGGTTCATTCCGCTGTCGTTAATTTTTTCGTATAAACCTCAAAAAATAGACACCGATCAAAGCGCCGGCCATCGCATACCAAAATAAAGCATATTGAAAATGCTTGTTACGCGGATACCAGCGCTGGCTTTCCATTAAAACGTTTTGAGCATTTTCGGATATATGTTCCGCATATAAAATGAAAGGATAGGTATTGTTCAGGTTTTTTGCTTCTGCAATCTCTGCGATATCGGCGCGAAACCATAATTCCCGTTCGGGACTATTGGCGGATGTGAAGCTGTTCCACTCAGGCTTGCGGGTTAATCCGGATACCTCCACGGTCATGTTTTTGGGTATTTCAAAAAGCGGTAAGGTTTCAAACGGCTGGTTCGCCCATCCCAAATTCACAATTACATCACGCGCGCCGTCAATATTCATAGGCGCCAGAACGTGATACCCCACCTTGCCGTCATGTGTTTTCGGGCCAAGTGCTATAGCTTTGTTTGGTAAAAATTTACCGCTTAGTCTGCCATAGGCAAAATCGCTATTCTCTGCCGCATTTAAATCCAGCACTTGATCATCCTGTCCTGCAT
Organism: Pseudomonadota bacterium; assembly: GCA_039026795.1. Classification (GTDB taxonomy): domain Bacteria; phylum Pseudomonadota; class Alphaproteobacteria; order Micavibrionales; family Micavibrionaceae; genus JAUHXT01. The sequence goes on along the minus strand of JBCCLQ010000091.1, from coordinate 344 downwards.
AGGCGCTATCCAGCTTGGCAATAATATCATTCTTCCAATTCAATCGTTGTACTTGCCATGTGCCTAAACTTATTAGGATCAAAACACCCAATGCTGTAAACAGCGTTGCCCATACAGGAATTCTCATGCGTTCCAATCTCCGGGGCGGTGTTTGTACTGCAAATGAATGATGTAGGATTTAAGGGGTTTTAAACTGCCGAGCGTGAGGCCTAAACACACAATCGTCCAAATAATGGCATGAAGCCACAATGGAATGTCAGATAGCATTCCAACCAATAAGGCCAGCGGTACAACCGAAAAACCCAAAATGAAAATCATAAAAACAGCAGATGGCCCTGCTGTTT
>JBCCLQ010000090.1:0-7676 GCA_039026795.1 Pseudomonadota bacterium | reverse complement strand
TCCCTCTATGCGGTTCCGGGGCAAGAAAAGGCGCATCTGTTTCGACCAGTAATCTGTCCATAGGCACGGTTTTGGCTATGTCTTGTAATTCTGTTGCTTTTTTAAATGTCACAATGCCTGAAAAAGAAATATAGAACCCGAAATCCAGAGCTTCTTGAGCCATTTTTGCGCCCGAAGAAAAACAATGCATAACACCTTTCAGCTTCGTACCTGTACCTTCTTCTTTGATGATGCGCATAATATCTTCATCGGCGTCGCGTGCGTGCACAACCAAAGGCAAGTCTGTTTCGATACACGCTTGCATATGTTTGCGAAAACTAATCGCCTGATCATTACGATCGGCATAATCGTAATAGTAATCGAGACCCGATTCCCCTATTCCAACAATCTTTGGATCGGATTGAGCCAAACGCACCAATTCGTCTTTTGAAATGGCTTGTTCGGATTCTTTGCTCGCGTCATGGGGATGCGTTCCAACCGTACACCAGACATTGTCATTGGATTGTGTAATGGCAAGCAGTTCATCTAGTTCTTCGGCCATACGACAACAAATCGTGACCATGCCATCAACGTCAGCATCATGAGCACGGCTTACCAAATCACTCGGATTACCAGAGCCTTTGATATTGGTATGATTTAAATGGCAATGGCTGTCGATCCACATTTAACTTTTCCAAAATATGAGAGCTATTCCCGAGAATATTAACAAGCCACCTAAGCCAGCATAAAGATTTAACTGAACCTCTTTGAATAATACCCAAGCGAAAAGAAGGGTAAAAAGAGGATAAGAAATCTCTATAAGATTTGCCAAGGTTGCGTTTTTTTCTGCAATGGCAAAATAGATTAAGAATGATCCAACAACATAAGTAATGGCTACTATGACCGCGTCTGATAAAATGACTGGATCGCTGGATATACTTTTTAATCCGCTTTGATAGGTATTTGTAAAATATACAAGAGCGATCGTGGCTATAAAATATACACCGCCCGTGATCATCATGAAAAAGGGTAATGATAGATCGGCTTTAAAAACTTTCTCACTCATTGCATAGCTATATCCCCATAACAGGGCACTTCCTAAAGCAGCAAAAAACCATGCGTGTTGTGCCATTTAAGCCACCTTTTCTTCTTTATCCTGTAATCTTGGAAAGACTCCCTCAGGTGTGGGTAAGTCCGTTCCTGACTTCAACGCAAAATCATTTCTGATATGCGCAAATGTACGTTCATCAGAGGATACGGCCAACTGATCCAGAATTTTATTGGCAGCATCCGGCATAACAGGCTGTACATAAATCGCTAAGGATCGGATTGTCTCCGCCAGAACGTACAGCACTGTAGCCATGCGTGCCGGGTCCTCTTTCTTTAATGTCCAAGGCGCTTGCGCATCCACATAGCCGTTACCGGCATCCACCAACTTCCAGATTTGCTCTAAAACACGGTTAAAGCGGAATTTATCAGCCTCTTCGCGTAATTTAGGCAATAATTCCTCATAAGCCATTTTGAACAAGGCTTCGTCATCGGCCGTAAAATCACCTCGGTCCGGCACTTTCCCATCACAATTTTTGGCAATCATGGATAAAGTGCGTTGCGCCAGATTGCCTAGTCCATTGGCCAAATCGCTATTAATACGTTTGATGGCGTGGCCTTCAGAAAAATTACCGTCCTGCCCGTGGCTAACTTCACGCATCATCAGGTAGCGCGTTTGATCCAGCCCGAACATATCAATCAAATCATACGGCGAAATCACATTGCCGACGGATTTAGACATTTTCTGTCCTTCCACATTGATAAAGCCGTGCGCAAAGACCTGTTTAGGCAGCTCCAAGCCGGCAGACATCAAAAAGGCCGGCCAGTAAACGCAATGGAAACGAATAATGTCCTTGCCAATCACATGATGGTCACACGGCCAGAATTTTTTATAACTTTCACCATCCGTATTAGGATATCCGATCCCGGTAATGTAGTTTGTCAGAGCATCAAGCCAGACATACATCACGTGTTTTTCGTCATCCGGTACAGAAACACCCCACGAGAAGTTTGTGCGTGAAATCGATAAGTCAGTCAGGCCGCCTTTCACAAAAGAAATGATTTCGTTACGGCGCGTATCCGGTGCAATGAACTCCGGATGCTCTTCGTAAAACTGAAGCAACTTCTCAGTATAATCGGATAACCGAAAGAAATAGCTTGGTTCTTCAACCCATTCTACGGGCGTGCCGTTTACGGTGTATTTGACACCGTCTTCACCGACACGCAATTCGTCTTCGGTAAAAAAGCCCTCCTCACGGATCGAATACCAGCCTTCATATTTACCGAGGTAAATATCATCCGGATTATTGTCCTGAATCGCCTTCCAGATCGCTTGTGAGGCTGTGTAATGGCGTTCTTCGGTTGTACGGATAAAATCATCGAACGAACTGTTCAGATCCTTCCCCATATTCACGAATTCTTGTGCAATTTTGTCACAAAATGCGCGCGGCTCCATATCATTGGATTCAGCCGTTTTGGCAACTTTTTGGCCATGTTCGTCTGTACCGGTCAGGAACATGACGTCATAGCCATCCAGCCGTTTAAAGCGTGCCATAACATCAGTCAAAATCTGCTCATAGGCGTGCCCCAGCTGCGGGGATCCGTTCACATAGGAAATGGCTGTGGTGATGTAAAAAGGCGTCTTGTCCGCCATGAAATATACTCCTGCTTAAGCGATATGTGAAAATGCGCCCAAGACCGCCTGACGCTTATCCAAATGGCCACGTTCGAACATATCGAAATGCGCCTTCAGGTTTTCACAGATTTTGACCCACTCTTCAAGGGAATAATGGGACAGCATATTGCGCAAAGCCTTATGATCCAAAGGTGCATCGAGTGCTATTTCATCTCGCGCCTTGGCAAAAAGCAGTGATTCCAATGTCCATTCAAACACCTGAACGAAGGTTTTATAGGCTTTGTCTTGCCCTACGCGACCTAAGCTATCCGCTAATCTGTGAATTTGAGGCCAATTCCAGTTTTGCCAATGTTCTAAGACATCAACCAACGTGTGAATGCTGTCCTGTCCGCCCTCTTCCATAAGGCTCAGCGCTCTTCCGATGCTGCCCTCAGCCATGCTGGCGATGATCTTTAATTCACTGTCCGGTTCACCCGGATATTCGCGTTTCATCAAATCAACGACTGTATCGTTTTCCAGCGGGCGCATATTCATCATGCGGCAACGCGATCGAATAGTCGGGATCATAGCCCCGACGCGATGACAGATTAGAATAAGCAAGGCATTGGCCGGCGGTTCTTCCAAAACCTTCAAAATTGCGTTTTGTGCGTTTCGGTTCATGGTATCCGCATCATCAATCAAAACAACGCGCCATCCTCCGTCTGAAGACGTCATGCGCAGAAATGGAGCGACTTTTCGGGCGGTATCAATGTCAAATGTGGCCTTGCGTTGCCCTTTACGCTCATCCATAGGGCGTTCTAAGCCCAGAAAATCAGGATGTCCGCCCGAAGCCACTTTTCTAAAAATAGGATCATCACTATCCATGGATAGGCTATCGATTGTTACAGGATCAAGATCACCAAACATACTGTCCTGATTTGGATCATCTATGCCTTTTTTGAGTAAAGCGCGCGCAATACGATAGCCGAATGTAGATTTCCCAATGCCTTTTGGTCCTGCCAGTATCAACGCATGCGGCATGCTATCGTTATTGATAAGCTCCAGTATTTGTGCCTCTAAAGCTTCGTGTTCAACGATATCCGTATTCAATTTGGCTTCGGGCAGGCCTTGCGCATCAACTGCTTCAATGATGTCATCGTCGATAATATCTTCAAACATCGCCCAAACGCTCCAAGGTTACGGATTCGATCTCACTGGCTATTGTTTGCTCATCCCTCATGGCATTGATAATAACACAGCGCTCAGGTTCTTTATCGGCAATGCTTAAAAACCCCTGACGGATTTTTTCGTAAAAATCTTCATCCTGTTCGTCGTAATGATCGCGAATGCCGCGTTCTTTGACGCGTCGCAGCCCTTCTTCAGCCGGCAGATCGAGAATGAACGTTAGATTGGGATATATATTTTTAGAACCATATCGAATAGCAGTTTGCATTAAATCATCTGGCAATCCTTGATCGATACCCTGATAAACTTGTGTTGAATCCGTATAACGATCGCAAACTACAATCTTTCCCGAATTGAGGGCCGGTTGAATGATATCTTTCACATGCATGGAGCGTGCGGCGGAAAACATAAACAATTCTGACTCATTGTCCCAAGTGGGCCCCAATTCAGTATCGCCGAGTAAGTTGCGAATAGATTCAGCATGCGGTGTACCTCCGGGCTCGCGGGTTTGAACAGTATCGTGCCCCTGTTTTTCAAGCCGTTCTGACAAGTGTTTAATTTGCGTGGTTTTACCGACGCCTTCCCCGCCTTCAAAAGTAATAAAAAAGCCATTTGTCATAGGAATAAAGCTATTCTTTTTTCAGCAAACCGCCAACACTCATTTTGGCTTTCTCGATCATTTTGGCAAAAAAACCAAGCTCTTCAACAGATGATGAAGTGAGAAGATCATAATCTAGCGGTTCTTGGCCGGGAATAGTCAGCTTGAGCTTTCCGATACGTTTACCCGCTTCCACAGGTGCCAAAAACGGTTTGGTGTATATCGCTTCTACTTCCAGCTGGTCACGTGACATTTTCGGCAATGTGACAATAATATCTTCGCTGACTGCCAATGGAACACTCGGGGCTTTACCCATACTGACAGGTGCGTTTTCGACAACCTCGTTTTTTGAGAATATTTTCAGATTTTCAAAGCTGTTCAGAGCCCATGAAAAAAGCCTGACAGATTCACTTGCCCGCTCTTTGACGCTTTCCAAGCCATTTACGACCATGATGATGCGTCGTCCGTCCTTTTCGCCGGATCCAATCAAACCATAACCGGCAGCTTCGGTATGACCTGTTTTGATGCCGTCAGCGCCGATGTCACGATATAGCAGTGGGTTGCGGTTGTCTTGTTTGATGCCCGCAAATTCGAATTCTTTTTCTGAGTAGTATTCGTAGTATTCAGGGAAATCGCGGATTAAGGCGGTTGCTAAAATACTTAAATCCTGAGCAGTCGAATAATGATTATCATCAGGCCAGCCACTGGCATTCATAAAGTTTGTATTTTGCATGCCCAGGGCTTTAGCCTGACGCGTCATAGCCAAGGCAAATGTTTCCTCTGTTCCGGCCAAGCCTTCAGCCAGAACGATTGTGGCATCGTTCCCGGATTGAATGATTACGCCGCGGATCAAATCCTCAACTTTTACTCTCTTTCCGACCTCAACAAACATTTTAGAGCCGCCCATACGCCAGGCTTTTTCGCTGACTTCAAATTCAGTTTCCTTTGTGATTTTACCGGCTTTTAAAGCTTGAAAAACCATGTACATGGTCATCACTTTACTCATAGAAGATGTCGGCATACGTTCAGTTTCGTTTTTTGCAAACAGAACCTGCCCTGTATTGAAATCTACGATATAGGCTTGCTTTGCTACGGTAGTGCTTAAACCAACGGCGAAAGCAGGAGTTGAAATTAAAAGAATGAGGGAAAAGAAAATAAGAAAACGATTAATCATATCGCTATGAAACAGGCTTCAAACGTTTAGGTCAATGCCCGATTAATCGATTACGATTTTAGCGTCACTTTTTCCTGAGGAAATGATCGTATTCAGAGCGAGATCGGCTTGCTGGGTGGTGTCATACGGTCCCAACCGAACGCGGTAATACGGTCTGTTATCGACGCGTGCCAGATACACTTTAGATGGGCCATATGGTTCTAGTTTTCTTGCCAACGCCATAGCATTGTTTTCCTGAGAAAAAGCGCCCGCCTGAACAAATATGCGTTGCTGTGATGGCGGCAAAGGTTGCCCCTGTACCGCCTGCACTGGGCGTATAGCAGGAGCAGTATCAAAGCTTACCGGCTCCACAACAGGTTTAGGCTGAGGAGGTCTGACAGGCGCTTGTGCTGTTTGGATAGGTTGTTGCGGTTTTGATGTGGGGCGAATGCGCGCAGGAACACGATTTTGATTGAGTGCTACTTCGTATCCACGTGTATCTTCACCGCGTTTTGCGGCCTCAGCGACTTGTCTACTTTCCGGGCCTAATACATCCACGCGGACTTTAGCAGTCCCCTGCTTTCTAAATCCTAAGAGTTCGGAAGCGCGCTGAGAAACGTCAATAATCCGATTGTGCGCAAAAGGTCCACGGTCATTGATGCGCAAGATCAAAGATTTGCCGTTCTCCAAATTGGTGACACGAACCAATGAGGGCATTTGCAGTGTTCTGTGAGCCGCAGTCAGTTCATATTTATCAAAAATCTCACCATTCGCGGTTTGCTTGCCATGGAAATTGGGGCCATACCAAGATGCTATGCCTGTTTCGGAGTGATCGTAACTTTCTTGCGGGAAATAGCGTTTGCCTTTTATTCTGTAAGGATTGCCTACTTTAAATGTGCCCTTACTTTCTGCCGTATCAGTGGGAAGTGTAACCTGTTTCGCCAAATGCGCAGCATAGCGCGCTTCAGAACAAGCGCTCAAAGGCAGTAATGCCAAAATCAAAACAATATATGTAAAACGCATGACAGGTTTCCTGAAAAAGGCACAAGCGATAGAATTATTGAGCAATAGCGTCAGCCAGAAGGCCAACAGAAGTGGCAAAATACGTAGACCTGTTCCAAGCCATAATCGTATTATAATTACTATACACCAAATAGGTCTCACCTTCCAGCCCATCCGGCGCAATCAGTGATGCCATAAGGTTTTCCTTAGGCAAGGCACCACCACTGATAGTTTTAATACCCTTGGACGCCCAAAAAGATAGCGGTTTTTTGACCTCGCGCCCTTCCAGATTGGATGGGAAACCGGAAGGTACACGCACGGCACGCCCCCAACGTTGGCCTGTGGTCCAGCCGTTCTTCTTCAGGTAATTTGCAGAAGACGCAAAGATATCGCGCTCTGTATCCCAGATGTCACGCTTTCCATCACCGTTTTCATCGACGGCATAGGCATTAAAGCTGGATGGCATAAACTGGTTTTGTCCCATAGCCCCTGCCCAAGAACCCTTCATGGCCTTGGCCGTAATATGACCCCCATCAATGATTTTTAGGGCATTCATGAGTTCTTTGGTGAAAAACTCTGCACGACGCCCTTCCCACGCTAATGTAGCCAGAGCGGGTACGACTTTAAATCCACCCGTATTTGAACCGAAATTTGTCTCAATCCCCCATAAGGCAACCAGATATTGAGGCGCAACGCCGTATTTTTGAGAGACTTCTGTAAGTTCACGCTTATAAGCCTGCATCATTTCGCGGCCTGTTTTGACGCGTGTCGGATTCACAATCATTTCTCGATACTGTGTAAATGTTTTCTTCCATTCGGGCTGTTTGCGGTCCAGTTCAATTACGCGCTGAATAGGTTGAATACCATTTAAAGCTGCATTGATCGTAGAATCTGAAATTCCCTGCTGACGGGCATCGTTTTTTGTTTTGCTCAGCCAAGAATCAAAGGATAAATCGGCTGCTTGGGCGGGAATGCTAAAAAAGAAAATTAATGCAATAAAATAGAACGTTTTCTTGATGTAATGCATAAGGAGCCTCGCTTCTAATTCGCTTCAGAGGGTACAATTTTAGCTGGAAAAGACAAAGTGCTTTTTCCGC
>JBCCLQ010000089.1:0-7681 GCA_039026795.1 Pseudomonadota bacterium | reverse complement strand
CTTCCAATGCGACATCACCGTCGCGGTAATATTCAAAAACGATTTGATCGAAATTGTGATGGCCTTTATTGACCAAATGATCTTTAGCCCAGTGATCGGGAATGCGTTCAAACGTAATTTTGCGTCCAGGGTCAACGGATACAATTTTATACGGGCCGGTACTTGGCGGAGGTGTTAGGAGTGTTTCTTCAAAATCACGGGTTTCCCACCATTTTTTGGAAAGCACAGGCATGATCGCAAAGATCATAAATGTTTCCTGATCATATCCGTCGCTGAATTTGAACTGTATGGTACGGTCATCAATTTTTGTGGGTGTTGCGAGCTTATAGACGCGGCGCTGGTTCGGGCGTCCCTTTTCCATCAAGGTTTCGTGCGAGAATAAAACATCATCAGCCGTGATTGGTGTACCATCATGGAAAACCGCTCGCTCATCCAAATGAAATTTAATGCCTGAACGGTCCTCAGGAACATCAGCGCTTTTGGCAATGAGCGGGTAAAGTGAAAACGGTTCATCCCAGACGCGTCCCATAAGACGGGTATAGAATAATCCATCCAAACCTTCTGCAGCCTTACCCTTAATCGCAAAAGGATTGAGCGTATCAAATGTGCCGATAGCTGCTTGTTTCAGTGTTCCACCCTTAGGTGCGTTCGGGTTTGCGTAATCTAGGTGAATGTCTTCAGCTGTGTATTTGGGCGTGCCATGCATGGACAGGCCAAAAGGTTTTATGACTTCTATTTGCGTTTCCGGCTCTTGCGCGAAAGCGGGAAATGTTAGCATAATGGTGAAAAGGACAAATAAGCGTATCAGCATGTTTCAAGACCTAGCAAAAAGACTGTTCGAGGCAAAGCCTTTAAAAGAAACACTTCGCTCCAAGCCTCATGAGCATATCCATAAAATCAGGCTGTTTCATGGCGAAATTCTGGATCATGAAGATTGTGATGCACTTGTCAGCTTTGTCACCCCTGATTTGAGTTTGGGGGGGCCGCTGAATAAAGCCTATTTGGCCAAGGCCGGAGAAGAACTTGGGGATTATATCGCCGAACGCATCGTTCAGCCCAAGGCCGGTGAGGCCTTTGTTGTACCTGCGTTTAACATGCCGAATAAGGCTGTGATTTTGGCTGTGTTGCCACTGTGGGAGGATGGGTTACAAAACGAAGATCGTCAGATGTTACGCTGTTACAGGCATTCTATTCAAAAAGCCCAAGGTAAAGGGATTCAATCAGTCGCATTCCCCGCGCTAGGTTTTGGTCGTTTGAATTTTCCGCATATTCGTTTCGCGCGTTTTGCCATTAAAGGCATTCTCGAAAGCATTGATGAAAGTATGCAAGAGGTGCGCATTGTATGCCGTGACAAAACAATGTCCGACATTTATGCAACGCATTTAAGAAAGCTTGGTTGGAGTCCGTCTTAAGCGGCCTTCGAAATCAAATCGGATAATTTCTTATCTGTGCGTGGGCCCATGATTTGAATGACTTCTGTCGCCGCTTTTGTAGCTAGCTCTCCACACTCATACAAACCCATGTTTTCGGTATAGCCATATAGGAAGCCGGCTGCATACGCATCGCCTGCACCTGTCGTATCCTTTACGCTCGTTGAAATACCTTCGATATCGTAAATTTCTTCTTCGGTCATGATAGTCGAGCCTTTTTCACCACGTGTAAGGGCGGCTACGAGGTTTTTCTGTTGCACAATGGCCGGGACCTGATCCCATTCAAAAACATCGTATAGCGCCTTAATCTCCGCTTCGTTGGCAAAAAGGATATCAACGTGGTTGTCTACCAAATCCATAAAATCTTCTTTGTGGCGATCTACACAGAATGGATCGGACAGGGTGAGCGCAACCTTTGTGCCGTTGTCTTTGGCGATTTTAGCAGCTTTTCTGAACGCTGCTTTAGCTTGGGCTCGGTCAAATAGATAGCCTTCCAGATAAAGCACTTGCGCGCGTTTGATGATGTCTTCATCAATGTCATGTTCACCCAACTCAACAGCTGCGCCTAAAAATGTGTTCATGGTGCGTGTGCCGTCTTCCGATACCAATATCAGGCAGCGCCCGGTCGGTTCGCCGGCAACCAAGGCAGGGGTTTCAAATTCAATACCGCTGGCTTTCATGTCGTGGCGGAAAATTTCGCCAAGTTGGTCGTCTGCGACTTTTCCGATAAAACCGCCTTGACCACCAAAGGATGCGTAGGCGGCCATCGTGTTGGCTGCTGAACCACCGGAGACTTCCGTGCCCTGGCCCATAAGCGCATAGAGCTCAACAGCGCGAAGACGTTCAATGAGTGTCATGGCGCCCCGTTCCATGCCATGTTCCTTGGCTTGTTCCTCGATAAAGTCTTCACTGGCGTGGCTGAGTACATCCACCAATGCGTTTCCGATTGCAACAACACCCAAATCTTTGTCTGACATAGTCCTAATAGCCTTCTGGTTTGATTTTCTGTGTTAAAGACATTATCTGTTTATAAACAAAAGCAAAAGGGTCTATTCACATGCCAAAGAAAGCTGCCCCCAAAAAGAAAGACATAACCCGCGATGATATTGTTTTGGTTGCGTTAAAGATTGCATCCGAACTGGGCTGGGAGCACGCAACTTTGCAAGATATTGCACAAGATGCGGATATCTCTCTGGGTCAACTGCATGAACATTTCGAAGACAAAAGTGATATTTTGACGGCTCTGGGTCGTATGATTGACCGCAAGGTGTTGGAGAATATTGATGAAGCCGATCCTTCTTTATCTGCTCGTGATCGTTTGTTTGAAATCCTGATGGAACGCTTTGATGTGCTGAATGACCATCGTGATGGTATCGTGGCCATACTGAATTCTTTCAAAATGGATCCAAAGCAAGCTGTCATATCAATGCCGCATTTGTGTCGTTCGATGACATGGATGATGGAAGCGGCTGGATTGGATACCAGCGGCTGGATGGGGGCGGCTAAAGTTGCCGGATTGTCAGCCGTATATTTGAATGTCCTTCGGACTTGGGTGAATGATGATAGCCCGGATATGGGAAAAACCATGGCTGCTCTCGATAAAGATTTGGGAAGAGCGGAACAGTGCGCGAATACTTTCGGTTTTTAGTCAAAGATCCACGGCATTTTCAGATTATGACTTTGAGCAGTTTGCTACTGCTTATTCTATTTTGGAGTGACTTCGCGCCAACGCCAAATGTGTTTTTGATTACGGCAGCTTCTACTATCGCGTTTCAGTTACTGTTCATGTTCTTTATTAGAAAAAGAAATAGCATTCCGGCGAAAGCCGGAATCCAGAAGCATTATCGCTGGATCCCGGATCAAGTCCGGGATGCACTGAGAGAAGATATTCGATCACCGTTGATTACGGCGTTGTCATTGACGTTACTACTTAAAGCGAATGCAATCTGGATTTTTCCGTTGGCTGCTTTTTTGGCAATGGCTTCCAAATTTACAATCCGTGTTCAGGATAAACATATTTTTAACCCTGCCAATTTCGGCATAGTGGCGTGTTTGGTTGCTTTGCCCGATCTGGTTTGGGTGTCTCCCGGACAGTGGGGGAGTGCGGTTTGGCTTGGGTTTATCTTGCTGTGCTTGGGCGTTTTGGTGCTGTCCAAAGCGCGGCGTGGCGATATCGCGATATTTTTTCTACTGAGCTGGGCAGCGTTGATTTTTGGGCGTGCACTATGGTTGGGTGATCCTCTGACTATTCCATTTCATAATATGCAAAGCGGTGCGCTCCTTATTTTTGCCTTTTTTATGATATCTGATCCCAAAACGACACCGGACCATTGGAGTGGTCGGTTAATCTTTGCATTTGTGATCGCCTTGATCGGTTACATCCTGCAATATGAATTTCAGGTGCGCGAAGGCATATTCTATGCGTTATTTATTACCTGCCTTTGCACGCCGTTACTTGATTTGATGTTAAAGGATAAACGTTACCAATGGGGGAAAACATGATCCGTTTCTTTGTTTTGTTATCACTTTTGCTAATCCCGAATGCCGCGCAGGCGTTTTGTGGGTTTTATGTCGCCAAGGCTGATACGAGTTTATTCAACAAGGCGTCCAAGGTTGTGATGAGCCGCCATGATGAGCGCACAGTGATGACGATGGTGAATGACTTTCAGGGGGATGTAAAAGACTTCGCGATTGTGATTCCTGTACCAACCGTCATTACAAGATCACAAGTGAACGTTACAGATGGAAAAATTGTTGATCATTTAGATGCCTATACCGCCCCACGCTTGGTGGAATATTTCGATGAAGACCCATGTGCAATGCGTATGCTTGAAGACTCCGTGATGTTGCGCTCTGCAATGCCGCAGGCTGCTGTGATGGCTGAAGGTGTTTCGAATGCAAAAGCCTTGGGTGTCACTATTCTGGAAGAATACACGGTCGGCGAATATGACATTATGATTTTAGATGCGAAACAAAGCGATGGCTTGCTGACATGGTTGGAGCAGGAGGGATACAAGCTGCCCGGTGGCGCTGATAAAGTCCTGAAAAGTTATATCAAGCAGGACATGAAGTTCTTTGTCACCAAAGTGAATTTGGAAGAGTTCGAGAAATCTGGTTTCACAAATTTACGTCCGCTTCAGGTTGCTTATGAACATGAAAAGTTTATGCTGCCGATCCGTTTGGGTACATTGAATGCCGATGGTGATCAGGAATTGATTTTATTTACGCTGACCAAAGAGGGGCGTGTTGAGCCAACAAATTACCGCACTGTGAAGATTCCAACAGGCAATGACGTGCCTTTATTCGTAAAAGATAATTTTGGTGAATTTTATCAAGCCATGTTTACCGAAGCGGTAGAGAAAGAAGATAAGAAGGCTGTTTTCCTGGAATATGCATGGGATATGGCGTGGTGTGACCCATGTGCGGCTGATCCGTTGCCGAATGATGATTTGCGTGAGCTTGGCGCATGGTGGGTTGATAGTCCTGATGATGAAGAAATACAACCTATGCCGCGTGCTGGACGTATGATTGCGCCTGTTCCTGCGCCGGTGAATGTGTTTGTGACACGCATGCATGTGCGTTACAACGCCGAAACATTCCCTGAAGACATTGCTCTGCAAGTCACGAGTGACCGCCAGAATTTCCAAGGGCGTTATGTGATGCGACACCCGTTTAAAGGGGCTGTATCCTGCGAGGCCGGAAAAGAATATTACAAAGCCCTGCCGAAACGTTTTGAAACCGAAGCGCAAAGTCTTGCCAGCCTGACAGGTTGGGACGTGGCCGATATTCGTAACCGCATGAGCGAGGCAGGGCAGGATTTTGACATCAAGCCCAAAACTGACGGCCGCCAATGGTGGGAACGCATGTGGGAAGACGAATAAAGTTTATTTAAGCCACCGCGTATTGCAGGACGTGGTTGTCTTCGTATAGTTGTTGTAACGTCTCAGCCAAGTGATTAATTTGCTCCATGCTATGCGCCGCCGTTGCTGTTAGGCGCATGCGCTCTGTTCCTTTTGGTACGGTCGGGTAATTGATGGGCTGCACATACAGTGCGTGATTATGCAATAAAATATCCGTCACCATTTTACAGCAGGTCGCATCACCGACGATGACAGGCACAATATGGCTGTCGCCTTTCATATACGGAATACCTGCCTGATCCAGTTTGTCCTTCAACGCACGTGAATTACGCTTCATTCTTTCACGTTCGATATCCGATGTTTTTAAATATTCAACACTCGCTAACGCCCCCGCTAACACAGCCGGCGGTAAGGCGGTCGTGAAAATAAAACTCGATGCATAAGATCGCACGGCGTCTATAGTTGTTGTGCTACCTGTAATAAAGCCACCCATCAGCCCGTAAGCCTTACCAAATGTACCTTCGATAACGTCAATGCGATCCATCAGCCCACGTTCTTCGGCCACACCGCCGCCGCGTGGGCCGTAAATGCCGACGGCATGCACTTCATCCAGATAGGTCATGGCATTGTAGGCTTTCGCCAAATCACAAATCTCTGGGATTGGGGCGATATCACCTTCCATGGAATATACGGATTCAAAGGCAATAATTTTGGGCTTTGACGGATCTACGGCCTTGAGTAATTCCTCCAGATGTTCAACATCATTATGTCGATAGATACGTTTTTCGCACAGGCCGGACTTGATGCCGTGGATCATGGACGCATGGTTTAACGCATCGGAAAACACAATGCAGTCACCGAGCAGTTTTGTAATTGTGCTCAAGGTTCCTTCATTCGCAATATAGCCGGAGGAAAAAACGAGGGCTGCTTCCTTTTTATGCAAGTCAGCGAGGGACATTTCCAGATCAACATGCAATTTGGTTGTGCCGGAAATATTTCGCGTCCCACCAGCGCCAGCGCCGTAAGTATCCACAGCCCTCTTCATAGCGTTCAAAACTGTTTTATTCTGACCCATGCCCAGATAATCGTTGGAGCACCAGATCAGGACTTCACGAGCACTACCGGCCTCTGGGTGGTACAAAGCCTTGGGAAATTGGCCGCAGATACGTTGCAGCGGTGCAAATGTACGGTAACGCCCTTCGTCTCTCAGGTTTTGAATTTTGTCTTCGAAAATCGCGTCGTAATCAACCATGGTGCAGCGCTTATAAATTAGAGTTACACAAATATACTGCGGCAGGTTTATACTGATTACCAGCATAAAAAGTAAAGGTCATACGCGTATGTTGGTTGTTTTCGGTTCTATCAATATGGATTTCAATTTTAATGTGAATGCTATCCCACAGCCAGGTGAAACGGTACTGGCGCCGCGATACGACATGTCACCGGGTGGTAAGGGCGCGAACCAGGCTTTGGCTGCAGCACGTGCCGGAGCGAAAACAGCGCTGATCGGCAAGGTTGGTGACGATGGTATGGGACAACGTATTTTGATGAACCTGCGCCGCAATGAAGTGATGACATCCGGTGTTGCACGGTCTGAAAATCTACCAACTGGCATGGCATCTGTAATCAAAGACGCCAAGGGTGAAAATGTTATCGTTGTTGCATCAGGTGCGAATTCATCTGTGAAAGCCGATCAAGCACCAGACGATATTTTACATGATAAAAATGTTGTGCTCATGCAAATGGAAGTGCCCCTAGTTGAAAATCTGGATGTCATGAAGCGTGCGAAAGAATGCGGCGCGCATGTTGTTTTGAATCTGGCTCCTGCGATAAAAATTCCGCCTGAAGCGCTAAGGTGTGTTGATACGTTGATCGTGAATCAGATTGAAGCTAGACAGTTGGCGGAGTCTGTCGGGTTGGATGCCAATATTGATTTGAAGAAACTGGCGTTGGCTATGTCTAAACTAGGAGACCTGGATTGTATTATTACGCTTGGTGGTGACGGTGTCGTGGCTGTGACAAAATCCGGAGAGACCTGGTTGGCAAGCAGTATGAAACTGGATGAGGTGGTCGACACAACCGGATCCGGAGATTGTTTTTGCGGAACCTTCGCGGCTTACATTCATGAAAAGAAAAACTTTGCCGATGCACTACATCTTTCCGTTATATCGGCGGGATTGGCGTGTACCAAAGAGGGCACGCAGGATTCTTATCCGTATTCTGGTGAAGTCGAAGATTATGTTGAAACGGTAGAATATCCGAAAAAACAGTAGTTTTAAGCTGATGTATTGACGTTTGTTCCGCGCACAGAGGATGTCGGAACGTTTAGTATGCTTTCTTGAAGGATATTTGCGATTTGCTGATCAGCTTGGGCTGAGCTTTTAATCGCTG
>JBCCLQ010000088.1:0-7765 GCA_039026795.1 Pseudomonadota bacterium | reverse complement strand
GTCGGAGATATCCGAAATACCGGCACAGAATTTTGTTTTGGCCATAGAGATTAAAACCTTAGAACTTCGCGGGAACACCCCTTAAAAACGAAAACATTATGAAGACTTCACCATAATCAATCAAGCGGCAACTTAAGCAGCTTTCTTCGAAGTCGTTTTAGGCGTGCGCCCAGCGGCCTGAGCCAATCTCTCATAGAGTTTCCCGATATCACTGGACATGAAGGTTGCTTCCAACAATCCGCCATGATCGTTCTCACTGGCCTGATCATAAACCTCTTCAAACTGCCGGATGAAACGATTCACGTAAGTCCGGAACTCGTTATCAGAGGCAAATTTATCACGCACCTTATCTTGCGGGAATGAATCACCCATTTCTGCCAAACGACGCGTGAAAATACTGACATCTCCCTTCTGATAAGCCTTCCATGTCTTTTCAGGCAAGGATTGATCCAGAATCCGGCTGATATCCACGGACAAGGAATGCAGGCTTTCAATCACGAATTTGGCTGATCCCATAAATGCATCACGTTGCGCACGCCATTCTGATTTACGGATTTTCTCCGCCAATGCATCAGCATCCTGAGCAGCCTTGAATAGGGCTGTAGATTGGCGTCCGAAATCAGATGAGGCCGCTTCTACGGAGTTCAATGTCTCCCTGGATGCTTTCACTAGCTTGTCTGATTCCTGACTTAACGCGTCTCGAGACTTATCGATGTTAACAGACACCTGATCCGCACTCTTGGAGACTGCGCCCAACTGACCTTTCAACTCACTTGTAGCCTTGTGAATAGTGTCAGCCGATTGTGCGGAAGTTTCAGCAACCGTCTTCACCTGTTTGGCCAATGCATCTGTGTAATCTTTAGACGTCTTCAGAGATGCCTTCATATGCTCCTCAACCTCTTTAGAACGTAAGACAAAGCCGTCACCGATTTTCTTCAACGAACTCAAGCTCGCATCAGAAGCTTTAACCAGATTGTCAGCTTCGCTACGCACGTGACCAACCAACTGTTCAGTGAGATCCGCAGACTCTTTCACGGCATCGCTCATCAATCTGTTTTCCTCACGCACCTTCGTGCCTACTTCCTCAAAACGACTGACAGCTTTATTTGCCGTTGTATTGATCAAATCAGAGTGATTGGACAATTCCTGCCCGGCATTTTGAATTTGTGTCACAGCTTGCCCGACAGAAGACGTCAGCTCATAGAATTGCGTATTTACGGCCTTCTGAACATTTTCAATTTTCAGCAACGCCTGATCGGTCGCCAAATGAATGTCAGATGATTGATTTTGCAAAGTTGTCTCGATTTCACGCATGGTATCATGCGCTGTTTGCGCAGCACTTTCGATGTCTTCAACGCGTGCTTTCATCTTATCGCTGCTTTCATTTAGGATGCCCGACGCATCTGATGCTCCCGCACGCAGGTTATCGAGGCGTTCATCAAACACCCGACCGACATGCTCAAGGCTTTTAAGACTATTGTCTGAAATGCTCTCAAGGTTTGTTTTTAAGCTATCGAAGCGTTCACGTACTTGCTCTGCTTTATTTACGGCCGTTTTATAAACCGGTTCAACCGCTTCTGCACTTTCGGTCAGCTCAACACGCATTTTACTCAAAGCTTCAAGACCTGAATTTGAGCTTTCATTCAAAGCCTGCGCCTTATTCTCGATAGATAGATTGAGGGCTGTCATTTGCTCTTGAACGGATTCAGCATTGCTCAAAATTGAGCCGCTATGCTGTTCGATGTCCGTATCCAGCGATGTGATCTTCATAATAATGCTATCAGACACATCGTGTAAAGATTGTGTTTTTATGTTGATATTTTCTACAATATTATCAATATCTTCTTTAGTATTTTTAATATAATCTTTTAGTTTTATTTGCTGAGTTTCAATCGTGTCATTCACAGACCGCGTATGCCCGGCAACTTGACCAGCCATACCGGATATATCCTGTGCATGACTACGCAATGTTGACCCGATTTCTTGCGCGCTATCGACAGCTTTAGACGTCGCTTCGTTCAAATCATTCACACGACGAGCCAGCGTGCCTTCTATCTCCGTATGTTTCTCATCAGCGCTCGTCACAGCTTGCATCACTTTTTGCAATGGTGCGTTCAACGCGGTTTCAACAGACATTAAACGTTCTGCCATGCTGACTTGAGCCAGATTGATTTTCTCGCCTTGCTCATCAACAATTTCGGATAGCTTTTGAATCTGTTCATCTGCCTGTTTGGATGCTTCTTCCATCTGCGAACGGCTTTTTTCAAGCAGGTTCACAATATCCTGGATATGTGCAACATTGCCTGATCCCGCCTTGTTTAATTCTTCAATATGCGACTTAGTCTTCTCGATCAAAGTATCAGCCTTTGTTTGCGCCTCTGATGTTGATTCATTCAACGATTCAATCGCACGACGCATAGCGGTGCTGATGGATTCTGCTCCCGATACTGCAACAGAGAGCGCATCACCGATTTTATCGGTTGTGTCATTACCGATATTTTCAATAGCCTGAATGTTGTCTTCCAAACCCGACATGCTGTTTTTCAAAGCGACGGCACGTTCATCCATACGATGTTCAATCGTTTTTGCGCGTTCATCCATCTGATCCATAGCCGTGTGAATACCATCCAAACCTTCTTTCAGATTGTCAGCTATAGAACTTGCCTTATCGGCCAGATCGCCAGCACTCACATCCATGGCCTCACGATTATCCTGAATGGCCTTTCCGGCGTCCTGCATAGTCGAAAGCATATCTTCCAAACCATCCAGCTTGCCGGAGATATCACCAACGGCCGAGCTTAAGCCTTTATAGCTTTCTTCGATATTGGCCGTAATGGTATCCGCTCGCTCACCGGCCTCATCAGCAGCCTTTAAAAGTTTATCCGCACCCTTGCCTAAAACAGCTTCCATTTCGCCGGATTTGCTTAAGATTTTTTCTGCGGCCTCGTCCCAAGCCTTTGTGCCATCTTGTGTTTTGGCTCCGATTTGAGCAGTGCGCTGCTCAATTTCATCAGTGAGTGTTTTCAGCTTTTTAGAACGTTCGCTTAGCGACTCTGCCAGACGATCAATATGAAATTCTGTTTTCTTCGAAATACCTGCAAAGTCACTAATCTCCGCACGCAAGCCCATGCGCGCACGATGAATGGAGCGCATGACGGACTTGGAAGCAGCGGATAACTCAGACGCTTGCTGGCATAATTCCTCAATATCTTTATGGATGACTTGTGCGCGCTCTTCGGACGGAAAGATCATGGCCTGAAGCTCGCCGCGTAAATTCTCTGCATACATCTGGATATCTGAACCGCGCTGCATATAGGCAATCAACATCCACATCAATGCTATCGGCGCGAGTGTTCCTGCCAGAAATCCACCTAGGCTCGGTGGATCCATTTGAATAAATGCACCCCATCCCATTTGCGTTTGGATATAGCCGATTATTAAGCCAACCCAAAGTGCCGTCAAAAACAAACCAACTGTGTGGCTGATCCAGTATTGTGAAGAGCGTTTCAAAGGCTTGGCGTTGTGAGGAGATAGCATCAAAACAGGTTCGGCATCGATATCTGCATCCTCACGTTTTGGGGCACGAATTTCCAACGGCTCATCTTTTGTGTCATTGCTGATATCGGGCCCTGAGGTGACGCGCAGGGTTTTCAATGTGGATCCGCTGCGAATAGCAAATGTCTTTTTTGCTGGTGTTTCCGAGCTCATAGCTGGAGATTTTTTGGCATCCTCCGCCGGTGTTTCGATGATTTTAGAAGAAAAAACAGGTGCCTTTTTGGCGGCCGATTTATCGCGCATGCCACATCCTCGTGTTTGCTAAAAATTTAAAGTTTAGAAGATGTTATAAAGACAGCTTTAAAAAGCACCTGCAATCATAAAAAATAGGATTTATACACATGGCTTGCGCCAACTCATAAATGCAACGCTCAGTATAGTTTCGAATGTAAATTCAAATGTGGAAGAAAATTTTCAGCTTAAAATGAAAGAAAATAGAAGCAAATAAAGCTATTATTTTTGAATATCTTGCAAGTATATCTTCAAATCTTTTTTAAGTTCAGGCGCTAACAGATATAAACCAATAGCATTTGGTATAGCCATGGCAAAAATCATTGCGTCCGAGAACAGAATAATACTATCCAGCGTGGCAGACGCTCCTATAACAGTCATGCCACAGAATAAAAGTTTATACCCCAGTTCAATCGCAGGCTTTTCGCCAAACAAATATGTTGTGCATTTCAATCCATAATAAGACCACGAAATCATGGTGGAATACGCAAACAGCAAGACAGTCAACGCCAGCACATAAGGAAACCATGGGATAGCGCTTTCAAATGCACGGGACGTCAAGGCGACGCCCTCCATCCCTTCTCCGCCAATGTAAGAACCTGTGATCACAATCACCAGAGCCGTTACCATGCATATGATAATCGTATCGATAAATGGGCCTAACATGCCTACAAAGCCCTGTGAGATTGGTTGATCTGTTTTGGCGGTAGCATGAACAATCGCAGCTGACCCTACCCCAGCCTCATTTGAAAAAGCTGCACGCTGTACCCCCATCAACAGCGCTCCCAAAACAGCTCCAAATCCCGCTTCAGGCGTTAAGGCCATCTGTACAATCGTCACAAGTGCACCGGGTAATGCGGGGATATTGAGTGCAATCACGACAAGCCCTGCGAGGACATAAATGCCGCCCATAATCGGAACTATCTTCGATGCGGCTTTGGCAATCGATTGCAAGCCTCCGATAATCACCACACCAATAAGAACAGCCATAACAAGCCCGTATAACCATCCTTTATCAGCCATAAAGCTGGCTTCACCGCCTGTCACATTGACAAGCTGCTGGAAAGACTGATTGGCCTGAAACATATTGCCAGCACCGAATGCACCGCCAATACAACAAACGGCGAATAATCCGGCCAAAAAGATACCAACATGTGGAATATTGCGATTGGCAAAAGCATCGCGAATATAATACATCGGCCCACCAGAAATGCTTTCCGGATGCGCCGGATCGCGGTGATTCCTGTATTTGACACCAAGCGCTGCTTCGGCGAATTTTGCACTCATACCGAACAAGCCCATCACGGCCATCCAGAACACGGCTCCCGGACCGCCAACAGAGACAGCCACAGCAACCCCGGCGATATTTCCTAAACCAACAGTGCCTGACAAAGACGTTGATAGCGCCTGAAAACGATTGATCTGACCATCCGCATTTGGATCATCATATTTTCCGCGCAACACATTAATCGCATGCCCGAAATAGCGGATATTAATGAACCCCAGATACACTGTCAAAAACAGCGATAGATAAACCAGCCAAACCAAAATGAGCTTGATGTCAAAACCCGTAACAGGCTCCGCATAAAAAATAATGTTGGCTATGAAATTGGAAACAGGCTCGAATGCCTTATCAATGGATCGGTCAATATTCATGCATTCAAGGGTACGCCCTTCAATACGGAAATCAAGCGTCGCTTACATTTAATCCCAAACAGGAGTTATTGGCAAATAGGGTTCGACACCGGATGAGACCCATGAAATGTACCGGCCCAGCGACGCAAATCATCTCGGCTCATTTCTGCGGCCTTTGGAATGCGTGGCGCATAAGTTGCGCAAAAGATATCAGGACGCATTTGGGCGGCATCGGTTGAAACCTTGTTCGCAAGCTCTGTTCTGAAATCATGCAAGCGGCCTTCGGGGTTGCTCATGCCTTCTTTGGCAAAGTAATTGATGAGCGTGTTCTCATATCCGGCAAACAAATCAGAATTTCTGGCAGTGATTTCACGATATTGTTGATAGAAGTTTTTCCAGCCACGCGGTGTCATATGCTGACAATTCAGGCCAATGACCATCAATTCACTGTGAATACGAATGCCCTGCTCTGCCTCTGCTTCCTGTGTGGTGTAACACCCCTTTGCGACAGCTGGATTTGATACAAAAATCAGTGATACAAAAGCAAGAACGAATAAGCGCATACAAACCTCTAAATGGTGGGGTGCTAAAGCTTTGGAAACTTCATTTAACCCAAGAATTATTAAAAATAATTGAATAAGCGCTTTATCCAATAAATAACCCTGCCTGTCCACTAAAAAACACGCTTTTGGGCATTCACAAACGTGGATAAAAACCTTGAAAAGGCGCTAAAACACTATAATTCTTGATTTTTCATCCAAAAAAAGAGATAACCCTTTTCGCAATGACACAAGATAAAAAACTTTTTATCAAAACCTGGGGCTGCCAGATGAATGTCTACGATTCAAATCGTATGGCCGATGTTTTGGCGCCATTGGGCTACAAGACAGTCGACCAGCCCGAAGGTGCGGATATGATTATCCTGAACACGTGTCACATTCGCGAAAAAGCCACCGATAAAGTCTTTTCGGAAATCGGACGCCTTAAGGCGCACAAAAAAGCAAAGGAAGCTGAAGGTGGCAAAATGCTGATGGCTGTGGCCGGATGTGTGGCTCAGGCCGAGGGCGATTTTATTCTCGAACGTGCCCCTGTTGTCGATATGGTCTTTGGTCCCCAAACCTATCACGAACTTCCTGAAATGGTCGCCAAAGCAACCGGAGCCTTTGGCAAAAACCGACCTGTACATACAGAACTCACAGTTGAAAATAAATTTGATCGCCTGCCTGAAGAACATGTGAATGTTGGACCGGCGTCTTTCCTGTCTGTTCAGGAAGGATGCGATAAGTTCTGCACCTTCTGTGTTGTGCCTTACACGCGAGGCGCTGAATTCTCTCGTCCCATGCAAGCAATTTTGGACGAAGCCAAACGCCTCATTGATCACGGTACAAAAGAAATCACTCTCCTTGGGCAGAACGTCAACGCCTGGCACGGCGACGGTCTGAATGGCAATACATCCAACTTGGGGGAGCTGATCGCAGAAATTGCGAAACTAGATATCAGCCGCATTCGTTACACAACATCCCATCCGCGCGATGTCGATGATGCCCTCATTGATGCTCATCGCAACATTGATGCGTTGATGCCTTATTTACATCTGCCCGTGCAATCGGGATCGGATAAAATTCTAAAAGCCATGAACCGTAAACATACATCAGATGAATATAAGGCCATCATGGATCGTTTCCGCGAAGCACGTCCAGACATCTCATTTTCCGGTGACTTTATTGTCGGCTTTCCGGGTGAAACCGAAGAAGACTTTCAGGCCACAATGGATGTCGTGAATTACATCGAATACGGTTCCGCTTACTCCTTCAAATACTCCCCTCGCCCCGGTACGCCTGCAGCGAATATGGGTGGATTGGTCCGAGAGCAGGAAAAAGACGAACGTTTGCAGCGTTTACAGGCCCTTATCACCGAAAAACAGCTCAAGTTCAACAAATCAAGCGAAGGCTTGACCCTTCCGGTGCTTTTTGAACGCAAAGGCGGTCGCGAAGGTCAAATTCAGGGACGTACACCCTACAATCAATCTATCAATTGTGATGGAAATGAGCGTTTAATCGGCGAAATCGTTGATGTCCGTATTACTGAAGGCTTCATGTCATCTGTAACAGGTGACATCGAAACTGTTGAAAGAGTAATTTCCTTATAGTTTGCTGTTGACACACTTTAAGAACTGTTTAAATTGCATAGCAGTTATGTAACTTTTTAAGTGTGAGGAATAAGAGTATGGCTAAAGTAGATTATGGGTTAGCGCAACAGGCCGTTAACGAAGGTGGCGGAGATATTACAGTCCAACCAGGGGCAGTCTATAGAGTTGAAAAACCCTCAGATATGGGACCAAGTG
>JBCCLQ010000087.1:0-7781 GCA_039026795.1 Pseudomonadota bacterium | reverse complement strand
GCTGAACATCAATTTAAAGGTGTCATTTGTGGTATCCGCAGGGACGAGCAGGGGCTTCGGGCCAAAGAGCGCGTCTTCTCACCCCGCGCCAATGACGGGTCTTGGGATTTCAAAGATCAGCCGGCGGAATTTTGGGATCAATATAAAACTGAAACACCCGAAGGTGCGCATATGCGGGTGCATCCGATCCTGCAATGGACGGAAGTAGATATCTGGCGATACATGCAGCGTGAGAATATTCCGATTTGCGAATTGTACTTTTCCAAAAACGGAAAACGTTACCGCTCGCTCGGTGAGAAAAATATTACTTTCCCGGTCGATAGTAACGCATCGACAATCGAAGAGATTATTACCGAACTGGAAACCACGAAAGTGTCCGAGCGTGCTGGTCGTACAATGGATAAGGAAACTGAAGACAGTTTCGAAAAACTCCGCACGCAGGGGTATATGTGATGCAAGAGAAAAAAGAGGAGTTCATTAGCCTTGTCAAAGATCTATTAGATTTGGACAAAAATTGCGATGAACAAACTGAGGATGACTTAGTATTAAAGATTAATCGTTTATCACCAGATCCTGAATGGACTGACTATATTTTTCATTCTGATGAATTTGTAATAACTGTCGATGAACAAAATAATAAAGTGGAGTTCGATTATATAGCTCTTGCTGAAAAAGTCTTTTCTTACAAACCGATAGCGTTGTAGTTAAGGTAATGGATTATGAAAAATCTGCTGTTGGCATCAACATTTGAGGGGTTTGGAGATAAAATAGATGGATGCGTGGGGGATTTGTTGAAAGGCGCACATGTAGTTTGTATTCCAACAGCTGCGTATCAAGAAGAGGGATACGAGAATTGGCTCTACAAAGATATAGAAGTCATAAAAAAGAGAGCCAAATCATTTGAAGAACTGGATATCGCAAAGGAAGATAAGGAAACAATTCAAAAGACACTGGATAAAGCAAATATCATTTATCTAACGGGTGGTCATACATATTGTCTTTTGGAATTTATGAAGAAAACAGGTGCGATGGAGATTATTAGAGAGAAAGTTTTGGAAGGGGTTCCGTATTTCGGCAGTAGTGCCGGTGCGATCATAACCTCACCATCCATAGACTTTATCGAAGACATGGATGATCCGAATGATACCGAGCTAACCGATTTTTCAGGGTTTGGGTTTACTGATTTCTTTTTTATACCGCATCAGGATCATGAAAAATTCAAAGAAAAAGTAAAAGATATTTTGGATAGAAACACCAATAAGAAAATCCGGGCATTGAATGATGACCAAGCCTTGTTGGTGAAAGACGATATTGTGGAGTTAATATAATGAGTGAAAAATCCCACCAACAGTTGCGTGTTGTTATTGTAGGCCACGTCGATCATGGGAAGTCGACGCTGATCGGGCGTTTGCTTTATGACACGGACTCTTTGCCCGATGGAAAATATGAGGAATTGATTGCCGCATCCAAGCGTCGCGGTGAAGAAATCGAATGGTCTTTTGTGCTGGATGCGTTTCAGGCGGAGCGCGACCAAGCCGTGACCATTGATACCACGCAAATCTGGTTTAACACCGATGCACGTGACTATGTGATTATCGATGCGCCGGGCCACCGCGAGTTTTTAAAGAATATGATTTCCGGTGCTGCCGCTGCCGATGCTGCCGTGTTGGTTGTTGATGCAGCCGAAGGTGTGAAAGAGCAAACCAAACGTCATGCCTATATGCTGCATTTGCTTGGTATGACGCAGGTCGCCGTTGTGATCAACAAAATGGATTTGGTTGATTACGATGAAAAAACATTCGAAGCCGTCTCTAAGAATATTAAATCCTATCTGGCGTCTATCGGTTTAACGCCGGCCTTTATTGTGCCGATTTCAGCGCGTAAAGGTAACATGATATCGGGGCGCAATGATGAGCTGGCGTGGTACAAGGGCAAGAATCTGATTGAGGTGATGGATGCGTTTGAGATTAGTTCGCCGTACACTGTTCATCCACTTCGTTTTCCGGTTCAGGATGTCTATCGCTTCGATAACAAAAAACGCATTATCGTTGGCCGTGTTGAAACGGGTGTGATCAATACAGGTGATGAGCTGACATTCTCACCTACCAATGAAAAAGCCATTGTGACGGGCATTGAAACCTGGCCTGAAGATGAGAGCAAAGTGCAGGCCAAGGCAGGCGAAGTGATTGGTATTACACTGGATCAGCCGATATTTGTGGAGCGTGGGCATGTCGCCGCGCATGACGAAACCTTACCAATGCTGTCCAATGTCTTCCGCGCCAATATGTTCTGGTTGTCACACAAGCCGTTGAAAGTCGGGAATACATATACAGTGCGTTACGGTACGGCAGAAGCGCGTGTGACAGTGCAATCTATTGATAATGTCGTAGATACGCAGGATTTGGGGCAGGAGGCGGCTGCTAAGGAAGTTCATCGCAATGAAGTTGCCGAAATCACGTTGCGAGCCAAAGATTTAATTCCCGTTGACCCTTATACCGATAACATGCGCACAGGCCGCGTAGTGATGTATGAGGGTTATGATATTGCCGGTGGCGGTGCGATTAATATGCAGGGTTATCCTGATCAGCGCACATCTGATAAGCCGAAGTCTGAAAATATTTATCAGGTGAGTTATCTGGTCGATCCGGAAATGCGCGCCAAACGAAACGGGCATTATGGTGGTATCTTCTGGTTTACTGGTTTATCCGGTGCAGGGAAATCAACACTGGCCATGGCCGTGGAAAAAGCTTTGTTTGAAAACGGTTTGAACCCCTATGTGCTGGATGGTGATAATGTGCGCTATGGTTTGAATGCTGATCTTGGGTTTTCGCCTGAAGACCGCACGGAGAATATTCGCCGCGTCGGTGAAGTGGCAGCCTTGCAGGCAGACTCCGGTATTATTGTGTGTACGGCCTTTATCTCTCCGTATCAGGCAGACAGAGACCGCGCGCGCAAATGCGCTCCACAACATTTTCATGAAATCTATGTGAAGGCCGATGTAGCTACTTGCGAAAGCCGTGACCCGAAAGGGCTTTATAAAAAAGCACGGAAAGGGGAGATCAAGGAATTCACCGGGATCGACTCTCCGTATGAAGCGCCTGTGAACCCCGAATTGGTGGTTGATACCGAAACCAATGATGTGGAGACATGTGTCAAGCAGATCGTGGATTACATCACCGAAAATGTGAGCGTGCGCCAAAACACACGTGATGCGGCAGAAGAAAAAGAGAAAAGCTTTGCCGTCCGCTGACATCAGAAGAATTCAACCTGATGAAGCTGAGCTTTACATGGATATTCGCCTTGAGATGCTCAAAGAGCATCCGGAATCTTTCGGCGACTCTTATCCTGATGCATCTCAACGGCCCATAGATTTTTACCGTGAACGTGTGACTGATAGTTATATCGTTGGCGCTTTTGATCAAGCGAAAATTGTTGGAACAGCAGGTTACTTTATTCAAAAGGGAAAAAAAGCCGAACACAAAGCTTATCTTTGGGGTGTGTACACTACGAAAGATAATAGAGGGCAAGGTATTAGTCGAAAGCTATCCCAGCGTGTTTTGGACGACCTGCCTGAGCATATTGAATTGATTCAAACCTGTGTTGTGAAAGGCAATGACACTGCGCATGAGATATACAAAGAGTTGGGTTTTCAGGAGTATGGGGTCGAGGAAAAAGGTTTGAAAGTTGATGGCAAATATTACGACGAAATTTTAATGGTGAAATTTTTAAAATGAGTGAAAAATTATTAGATCATCTTCCAGCTTTGTGTAATCAGGTGCGGCGCATTGCGCTGGAGGCCGGAGAGGTGACGCTCGATTACTTTGATGATGCGGGCTTTGAAGGTGCGGATGCAAAAGCGGATGGGTCACCTGTCACGCTCGCCGATCAAAAGGCCGAAGAGGTCATTGAAAAAGCGCTCAAAGATATTTTACCTGATGTGAAAGTCGTTGGAGAAGAGGCTGTGGCCGATGGTTATCGTCCGCAATTGGAAGGCGTGGAGCATTTTTGGCTCGTTGATCCGCTGGACGGAACAAAGGAATTTATTTCCGGTAGTGGCGATTACACGGTCAATATCGCGCTTATCAAAAACGGCACGCCAGTGATGGGTGTGGTCTATGCACCCACCAAGGGTGAGTTGTTTGCCGCCGCTGGGGAGGGCACAGCCATTCGCTGGACAGACGAGAGTGAAAAAGACAGGCCGATTTCTGTGCGTGAAGCTCCTCGCGAAGGCTTAACAGTTGTGGCTTCACTCAATCACAGCAATGATGAAAAGCTGGAGAAGTTTTTGGCGGATTATAAAGTCCAAAAATTGATGAAAAGGGGAAGCTCGCTGAAAATTTGTGCCGTCGCAATGGGGAAAGCCGATTTGTATCCGCGCCTTGGCCCGACCTGTGAGTGGGATACAGCCGCCGGGCATGCGATATTGCTGGGTGCCGGAGGTATTATGACCGATATTGATAATAAGCCGCTGACCTATGGTGGGGCTGACCCGAAATTCCTCAATCCTGAATTCATTGCGTCCTCAGGCTTGATCTAAAACTCACAGAAGGCGTATCAATATCCATGACACAAGAACGCCAGCGCATAGCGATTATAGGAAGCGGTATTTCAGGACTTGGGGTCGCGTATATGCTCAAAACACATCAAGAAAATAATGTATATGAGAAAAACGCCTATCTGGGTGGGCACAGCCGCACGATTGAAGTAAATGATGATGGCAAGCAAGTGCCTGTTGATACGGGTTTTATTGTTTTTAATGACTGGAATTATCCGAACCTGACAGCGCTTTTTAGAATTCTCGACGTGCCGCATGAAAAAAGCGACATGTCTTTTGGGGTGAGTATAAAGAGCGGCTGGCTGGAATATGCATCGGGTAGTATTTTTTCATTCCGTAATCTGCTGCGTCCACAATATTGGGGGATGCTCAAAGACATTGTAAAGTTCAATACGCAGGCCGAAAAATATCTGGATCGTGATCCATCTTTTACATTGGGCGATGTAATGGATGATTTGAATATGGGGCAGTGGTTTCGGGATTATTACCTGAAAGCGATGGGCGCTGCGATTTGGAGTTGTTCGGCGACGACTATTTTGGATTTTCCAGCACGCACTTATATTCGGTTTTTCAAAAATCACGGTTTGATCAATTTCATCAAACGCCCGCAATGGTATACGGTAACGGGCGGTAGCCGCGAGTATGTGAAGCGATTAACGACCGGTTTTGTTGACAAAATCAAACTGAATTGCGGTGCGCAAAAAGTGGTTAGAGCTGATGGAAGGATCACAGTGCAGGATACGTTGGGGCAAAGCGAAGAGTTTGATCACGTCATTTTTGCGTGCCATGCCGATGAGGCGATTGCGCTGCTGGATAACCCAAGCGCTGATGAAAAAGCGATCATTGGTGATTTCTCGTATCAACCGAACAGTATTATCGTACATCAGGATGAGAGCTTTATGCCGCGTGATCGTAAAAGCTGGGCGAGTTGGGTTTATTTGTCCGAAGAAGATACAGACAGTAAGGATGTTGTGTCGCTGACCTATTGGATGAATAATTTGCAGAACATGGAAACATCCAAACCGCTTTTGGTTACGCTCAATCCCGGGCGCAGACCGCAAGAAGATTTGATTTTGGATGAACATGATTTCACGCATCCAATTTTCAATGAGGCCGCTATTCGGGCTCAGGGCAAAGTTGATGACCTGCAAGGCCAAAATAATACGTGGTTTTGTGGTGCTTATCAGCGCTACGGCTTCCATGAAGATGGTTTGCTGAGTGCCGTGAAATTGGTACGAAAAATGGGAGTGAGTATCCCATGGAATTAAATCCCGCGCTTTTCTTCGGCAAAGTGATGCACAAACGCCTGTTCCCGAAAGTAAACGGGTTTAATTACGGCATTTATTATCTGACTTTGCCGCTTTCAAAACTGAGTGACATATCTATCGCCCGAAATCGTTTTGCGGCGATGAGTTTTTATGAGTCTGATCACGGCCCAAAAGACGGTAGTGATCTGGAGGTATGGGCACGCGATATACTAAAAACTTATAATGTCAATGCGGATGGAGAGATTGTGTTGATCGCGATGCCGCGTATTTTCGGATATGTGTTCAACCCTGTCAGTTTCTGGATGTGTTTTGATCGGCAGCAAAATCTTCGAGCGGTCATTTGTGAGGTCAATAATACATTCGGTGAAACGCATAGTTATTTGTGCGCACATGCGGATAGTCGTCCAATCGAAAAAGACGACGTGATGACAGGACAGAAATTATTTCATGTTTCACCATTCCTAAAACGTGAAGGGTATTATACGTTTCGGTTTGACTGGCAGGGCGATAAGTTCG
Organism: Pseudomonadota bacterium; assembly: GCA_039026795.1. Lineage (GTDB taxonomy): Bacteria > Pseudomonadota > Alphaproteobacteria > Micavibrionales > Micavibrionaceae > JAUHXT01. The sequence goes on along the minus strand of JBCCLQ010000087.1, from coordinate 1,442 downwards.
GGACATGGATCGATTTTTATGGTGGTCGGGGAGATAAGCAGCTCCTCACATCCCTGATGGGTAAAATAGAGCCGATGACACAAAAAACGAAAACCAAGGCGTTTTGGGGGTATCCGTTAGTGACGTTTAAGGCAATTGCCCTTATTCACTGGCAGGCTTTTAAATTAGTATTTAAAGGTATAAAGTACATTTCCAAGCCAAAACAAATAGATAGCCGTGTGAGCGGCGTCGAAAATCTAAATAAAAATGCGCTGTAAACTAATCCAACAGCGCATTTCCCTCGTTAAAAGGATTAGATAAGTAAAGGAAGTATGGTAAATGCTCGCACAACGTGTCACTGACAAGATTTTGAAAAAACTGGATGGTTTAGAGAGTGGAAGTCTGGAACTCACAACGCCTGATGGAAAGCAATGGAACTTTCAGGGTAAACATCCCGGCGCGAATGCCAATATCAAGCTACATGACTGGAATGTTGTGAAGAACATGGCGATTAGCGGAGATATCGGTTTCGCCGATGATTATCGATCCGGCAATTGGGAAAGCGATGATTTGGAAAGCTTAACCATGCTTGCGCTCGAAAACAAAGCGGCATTCGATAAATTAATCACTGGTAATAAATTATCCCGCGTGATGTCGAGCCTGTCTTACTTACTCCGTGTGAATACATTAAAAGGCAGCAAGAAAAATATTCATGCTCATTATGATTTGGGCAATGATTTTTACAAGCTTTGGCTCGACCCAACCATGACATATTCATCCGCACTTTATGAAGACGGAAAAGAAGATTTGGTCACGGCGCAAAATAAGAAATATGATCGTATGGTCGATCGTTTGGATGCGCAATCCGGTTCTATTTTAGAAGTCGGTTGCGGCTGGGGCGGATTTGCTGAACGTGCTGCAGATCGTGGCGATTACGATATCAAGGGTATTACATTATCCGAAGAGCAGCATGATTACGCCCGTGACCGTTTGGGTGAAAAGGCGGATATCGTTTTGGAGGATTACCGTCATCAGGATGGCAAGTTCGATAATATTATCTCAATCGAAATGTTTGAAGCTGTCGGTGAGAAGTACTGGCAAACATACTTCCAAAAAATCAGCAGTTTGATGAAAGATAACGGCAAGGCCGTGATTCAGACCATCACAATGAATGAGCGCGATTTTCCGAGGTATCGTAAAGGTGGCGATTTCATTCGCTCTTTCATTTTTCCGGGCGGCATGTTGCCGAGCGTGACGCGTTTCCAACAAGAAGCGAACAAAGCTGGTTTACGGGTAAACGACACATATATGTTTGGTCAGGATTATTCCAAAACATTGAGTTTGTGGCTGAAAGAATTCGATAAGAAAAAAGAAGATGTCAAAGCGCTTGGCTTTGATGATGGTTTCATTCGTCTATGGCGTTTTTATTTGGCAGCTTGCGCCGCCGGATTTGCGACGGGTCG
>JBCCLQ010000086.1:0-7913 GCA_039026795.1 Pseudomonadota bacterium | reverse complement strand
TGTGTTTTTAAGCTGCCGGACGTTTAATAGATGTCGCTGACCCACCCTGTGACACAACACGTGGCAATGGGTCTTGTGAGGCAATAATAGAGCTGATTACTTTTGAATCCTTTGTCATCATCATATCCTTTCCACACACGTCTATTTAACTATCAAGGGCGCCGTTAATTTAAATTCTTTACCGCATGGCAAAATCGACTGCAATCGAACCGTATCAAGGCTTTCCAATGATTCAATCGATACGCTTTGCGGCAATGCACCAATTTCATAATAGCCTTCATGCAGAACCGCGCCAAGCTTCCGACCCGCATTGCTGCTATGCACAATTATCATATCAGAGCGCACATAGGCAGGATCCGCGAAGTTCACGTGCAAACCATCTGTATCATGAAGGTGGATATCGGCACTGATATCCTGATTTTCGATATATACGACCATAAAAACCCCTTTCGCAACCGCACAATTAGTGTACCGCGCAAGGGGTTAATGATTTACGAACGTTGCGGGCGAAATTGGAAAAATCCCCTCGCCCCAATAACAGGAATGTCACCTGTTTGCTCAAGGACTTGGGGCGTAGCACCAGTGCAATGGGTTCCATCAGGGAAATAAACGCGATTTTCAACCAAATCCGCATGTGTGGCCTGTCGCAAATTTGAGGCTTGGCTGCAAGGCTCAGCCAATATGTCGCCCATGTTCGCCTGAAGCTGCTTCACAATGTCCATTGCAGGACCTGCAAAAGCTAGACTTGCCGCAGTCAATAAAAAAGCCCCCACCATAAATGTGGCTGAATTTCCGGAAATTCTCATAAAAAACACTCTCTAAATAAATCTATCGAAAGTGGCTTAGATCATATGACAATCAAAGTCAATTTATTTTACATATTTATTGGCCGCCTGGTCCCGTGGTTAAACCTTCAACGCTAAGCGGAACTATATCAGGTTGAACAACTCTATCAGGAGCAACGGGCTCTTCAATACCTGCTGCGACGCCTGAAAACCTATCGACGAGAAATCGTCCAGTTGTTCCATCGGCCTGAGGAACTTCAATACGGGCCGAACCTATTACTTCAGGGTTATCGGAATCAATACTGGGTAAAGTATCAACAACTCTCGCGTTTTCAATTAGTTCTTCACTATCTGGATGAATAACATGATTGACACCATCTCGCGTTGTCGCAACGATATAACCGGAATCAGCAGAGTATGCCACGCCCTGTGTTCCTGAATTTTCAGCTATATCGAAGGATCGTCCTCCGGCACTACCATGACTCTCATGGCATTGACCGTCTTCATGATCAACGCTTACTGCTCCCCTTTGTCCGACATTTCCATTCGGATGTACCAGAGCCCCTTGCCCATCACCATCAACGTGACATACGGTTTCGCCATTTTCTTTGGCCTCATCTATTGCTCTTTGTACATCATCAGTCATGAACACACTCCCTATCTTATTGTTATTTAATTATATTATTTTGCAGTGCAGCAATACAAATTTCCGTAAAAACGACAATAGAAAAGCTTGAAATTCAAGGGTTTTGCGCGATATAAGACTTGTCATGACTCCAAAAGATACAAGCCAAAACCCGCGCACTTTGTTCCAGAAAATATGGGATGACCACGTTATTCATGAGGATGAGAACGGCACCTGCCTGATCTATATTGATCGGCATTTGGTGCATGAAGTCACCTCTCCGCAAGCATTTGAAGGGCTTCGTATGGCAAAACGCCCTGTAAAACGCCCGCAAAATACGTTAGCGGTAGTCGATCACAACGTGCCGACATCCGATCGCTCACAGGGTATTGAGAATGAAGAAAGCCGCATTCAGCTCGAAGCGCTGACCAAGAACTGCGAAGATTTTGGGGTTCAGCTTTTCGATATCTTTGATAAGCGTCAGGGAATTGTGCACGTGATTGGGCCTGAACAGGGCTTTACCCAGCCGGGTATGACCATTGTGTGCGGTGACAGCCACACCTCCACCCACGGCGCGTTTGGCGCGCTGGCCTTCGGGATCGGAACGTCTGAGGTGGAACACGTGCTTGCTACCCAAACGCTGATCCAGAAACCTGCGAAGTCTATGCGCATTACGGTGGATGGTGAATTACCAACCGGTGTGACGGCCAAGGATATGATCATGGCGATTATCGGCGAAATCGGCACAGCTGGTGGAACAGGTTATGTTTTGGAATATGCAGGTGAGGCTGTTCGCAAGTTGTCCATGGAAGGTCGCATGACCATGTGCAACATGTCGATTGAGGGCGGCGCGCGCGCCGGCATGATCGCTCCTGACGAGACCACATTCGAATACATCAAAGGCCGCCCGATGGCCCCGCAAGGCGCAGAATGGGATAAAGCTGTGGCTTATTGGAGCACACTGGCAAGCGATGATGGCGCGGAATACGATAAGGAAATTACGTTACGCGCTGAAGACATCGAACCTTTGGTCACTTGGGGCACAACCCCCGAAGATGTGGTATCAATTACAGGCACTGTTCCCTCCCCCGATGATTTTGATGATCCGAATAAGAAAGCATCCGTTGAACGCATGCTGGATTATATGGGCCTTGAGGCCGGCACAAAAATGATCGATATCCCCGTCGATAAGGTTTTTATCGGCTCCTGCACAAACGCCCGCATCGAAGATTTACGCGAAGTCGCCAAAATCGCCGAAGGCAAAAAGGTTGCAGACTCCGTTTATGCGATGATTGTTCCGGGGTCGGGCGTAGTAAAGGAACAAGCGGAAAAAGAAGGTATCGCGGATATATTGATCGAAGCGGGTTTTGATTGGCGCGAGCCGGGCTGCTCCATGTGTCTGGGCATGAACCCTGATCAATTAAGCCCAGGTGAACGCTGCGCCTCGACCTCCAACCGCAATTTCGAAGGCCGTCAGGGTAAAGGCGGACGCACGCATCTATTAAGCCCCGCCATGGCCGCCGCCGCGGCCATCACCGGCAAGCTGACAGATGTGCGTGAATTGCAATAAAGGCTTGCCTTAAACGCATTCTTTGATTACATATTATTTATTCAAAGGCGTATATTTTGTTTACTTAAAGGCGTGTAATTTATGTTTCGTACTTCTTCGGTAATAGCTCGTGTTGCTTTATTGTCTGCATTTACTGCAATAGCAACCCCAGCTTCAGCTCAAGACTCGTCGCCTCCAATATACCCAATGCAGACCTTAGACCCCGTAACGTGTGGCGCATTACAAAACGCATATTTGGCTACGCTATCGGCAAACGCGGAAACACGTCATATTTTAATGCTCCAAAGGTCAACGGAATTAGTCCTTCAAATCGGACAATTAGAATATCTAAATGCAAGGGAGTGTTTCAGTAGCGATGAGTACGCTACGCGACATAATCAGCTTACACGAGAATTACAAATACATATTCAAGCTTATGCAGACTCAGAAGGTTTACGTACTGTCAATCAGTTTGCCGATGGCCAATTTGGCCCGCTTACAAGATATGATTATTTTTTAGCGTTTACATATGCACAAATACGCACACAAAATTTAGATAAGGCACTAGGAATGACGGGTTTGAATCGGGACTTTGCCTCATCGTTCAGTTCGATGATACAAGATATCAACCCTGAAACATTTCAACCAGATATTGAAACGGCAAGAGAAGAAGCAATTAGAACCATACAATGTCGCGGCTTGCACAGAATCGAAAATGAAGGACGTACAACCCTTTTAACGAATGGAGTTGGACAAACAGAGTGGCAGGCCAGATTGGATGGAATGGCTTTGCAAATCGGCCATTTGATAGAGCAAGTCAGGCTCAAATGCGATTCTGCCAGTTCATTGGTATCAGAGTTTGGCGCATTGACGCGTGAAATGCAGGAATTACATGCCGAATACGAGGCCGAACACGGCTTGGAAATCCTTAGTCCTGTTGACGGAATTTGGGGCCCCTTAACATCACAAGACTTTTTTACTGTTTCTCAGGCCGCCGGATATTATGCACCCTTCGTTTACGATACTGGCCGTCATGCAGAGCAAGTAAACAATTTCTTTAACGCTTTTGTAGGTGTGTTGACTAATCATATCGATACAGAAACCCTCAGTGATGCTATCGAAAAAGCAAGAGAAGCAGCGAAAAATCCTGTAATATTGGGTATTTGTACAGGTCAGCCGGCCGGGTATAGAGGTCCCTGCCCTGAAAGAACGGTTTTTAAGCGTTCTGGACCCAGCATATAGATAGGCACGGATAGAATTCTTCTCTTTATTCTTATATGGAATAGGCGTATGCAATGGGCATGTTTGACCCAAGTGAATTTGATTTATTGGCTTTGGACGCGGTTATTGAGTCCTACGATTATGATAATGACTTAATCTTGCAAAAGCATTTCCACGGCATTGAAACCGATTTGTGCGCGCAAATCGAAAATTACGGACGCGGTATCAATGATTACGGCAAAGTCATGATGGACCATTTGCGCCGCACATCCGAAGACGGTCGTGATTTCCTTATTCATCTAGGTTTCAGCGAAAAAGCAGCGAACAACTTTTACCATGCGAATTTACTTCAGGATTTGGGCAAAATTCACGAAGCCTTTGATGTGGAGCTGTGGTCCCTGCCCTATCGCCCCTCGCCCGAGCAAAAGGCGGAAAAACGAGAGCATGTGCATCGCGGTCCTGAAATTTTCAGCGAAGCAGTTCAGGAGGAAATGGATATTCTTTTCAACCACCCGCATGTCGGAAACCTGATCCCGGCCATACAGATGTTTCACCACGAGCGTGTGGACGGCAAAGGCACCTACGGCAAAACAGGCGATCAAATGGGAAAAGTGATCAAAGCGGCCTGTATCGTAGACGCGAAGGACGGGGACATGATGAAACGCCCACATCAGAAGCGTGAACGCACGGAAGAAGAAGCGCTGGAGCGTATGGCTTCCGATCCCAAATATGACGGCGCGTTTGATGATTTGCTGGATATTTACATCAAATACCGCATGGGCTAAGACATCTTCATGGATAAATTTACTGCATTAAATGCCAAAGCTGCACCATTGAGAATGATCAACGTGGACACGGATGTGATTATCCCGAAACAGTTCCTGCGCACAATTAAACGATCAGGCCTTGGTGTGCATGCCTTTCACGATATCCGTTATAATGAAGACGGCAGTGAAAAGGCTGATTTTACTTTAAATAAGCCGGAATATAAGGATGCGGAAATTTTGGTCGTCGGCGATAACTTTGGATGCGGGTCTTCACGCGAACATGCGCCATGGGCGATTTCGGATATGGGATTTAAATGTATCATAGCGCCCTCCTTTGCCGATATCTTCTTTAATAATAGCTTTAAGAACGGTATTTTATGCATTGAATTACCTCAAGATCAAATTGATCAATTGTGGGATGAAGCGGAAAGTAATCCGGACTCACCAATCACTGTTGATTTGGAAAACCAGACAATCACACGCGGAAATAAATTCAGCTTTGATTTCGACATAGACCCGTTTCGCAAACATTGCTTGTTGAACGGACTGGATGACATTGGTCTGACACTCGAAAAATCTGCGCATATCCAGACGTTCGAGCAAAATGACGCGCTTAAACGCCCTTGGCTACATCAGGAGTAGGACATGACATCGCATAAATTAACTTTATTACCCGGAGACGGAATCGGCCCCGAGGCCATGGCCGAAGTGAAAAAGGTTATTGGCTGGTTGGAAGCCAATACGGATCTATCTTTTGACATTGAAGAAGATGATATTGGCGGCGCAGCCTATGACCGCTATGGTGTTCCTCTGGCCGATGAAACACTGGAAAAATGCCGCAAGAGCGATGCCATCATCATGGGATCAGTTGGTGGCCCGCAATGGGATGATGTCGATTACGATAAACGCCCCGAAGCAGGTTTGTTACGCTTACGCAAAGAACTGGATTTATTCGCAAACCTTCGCCCTGCCCTCGTCTTTGATGCACTCGTTGAAGCGTCGACCTTAAAGCCGGAGATTGTGAAAGGCCTCGATATCCTGATCGTGCGCGAGCTGACATCAGGTGTTTATTTTGGTGAACCGCGCGGGATTGAAGATTTAGGCAACGGTCAACGCCGCGGCTTTAATACACAGACTTACACGACAGATGAAATTCGCCGCGTTGGTAAAGTGGCTTTCGAACTGGGACGTAAGCGCAGAAACAAAGTCCATTCCTGTGAAAAAGCGAATGTGATGGAAAGCGGCGTGTTATGGCGTGAAGAAATCACAAAACTACACGCTGAAGAATTTAGCGATGTGACTTTGGAGCATATGTATGCCGATAACTGCGCCATGCAGTTGCTCCGCAATCCTGCGCAATTCGATGTGATCGTTACGGACAATTTGTTCGGCGATATTTTATCGGATGAGGCCTCGATGCTCACAGGATCTTTGGGTATGCTGCCTTCCGCGTCCCTAGGCGCCCCTGGCATTCCCGGCTTATATGAGCCTGTACACGGCTCCGCACCAGATATTGCTGGGCAAGGCAAGGCCAATCCGTTAGCGACAATCCTGAGCTTTTCTATGGCGCTGCGCTATTCTCTCAATGCAGGCGCGCAGGCTGACCTAATCGATAAAGCCGCCCAAAGTGTTTTAGAAAGCGGAACACGCACACCCGATGTGATGGCTGACGGCTGCACCGAGGTCTCTACATCTGCCATGGGCGACACGCTGATTACCGAATTATCAAACACTTTGCAAAAAGCGGCATAAAAAAACCCGGCGGGTTGGGAACCACCGGGTTTTGATCAGGATAAAATCCTTAAATTTTAGTTTTGAACGCGAACGTAAACACCACAAGTATTTGTCTCGTTAGCTTCAATGTAAACATCGTTACCCAAGTCAAAACAAGCAGCTGCACCTGTACCGGCTGTACCGTAGGCGCGAACTGTGCCGGATGAACCATTTCCATCGTCCAGTTTGGTATCAATGCGTTGCGCCTGGTTTGGTGTCATACCAGCGTTTGCAGTAGCTGGGGCTCCCGGAAGGTCAACGTGGGCCAAATAGACACCTTCAGATGGTATAGCTGTCCCAATAGTGTTAGCAAAGTCTGCAAGCCCACCACCTGCTGTACTACCAACTTGCCATCCTCCACCAAGCTGAGCTTCAGGAATAGCATTACCAAATTGAGCTGCTGTAGCAGCACCGCCTGAATCATCAATGCCTGTAATGAAATTCGCTCTTGATAAATGAATGAAGAAAGCTAGTGCTTCGTTAGTCATGGCAGCATTAGGAAGCACATCCAAATTCCCGTTACCGGGTGTCCCAGCAGCAGGTGCGCATGGAGCGGCGCCACAGTTTGGAAGACGGTTGTTTGGCGCAACCAAATCACCTGGCAGTCCATCATATTTATCGTCAAAACTGGATACTGCACCGTCAAAAGACTGAATTTGTGAAATTGTTGCAGCGACCTCAGCGTTTGCGATCAATTCCTGACCTTTAAGGATACCACCGATCAGCAGACCGATGATGATCATCACAACAGCCAATTCAACAAGGGTAAAACCCTGTTCCTTTGATCTGTCTGATTGTGGAAGTTTTACCATGTGTTATCTCCTTCGAATATCTGGTTTAACTTGACGAAAGTATACACGTCATCAAAACGTGGGAATACCCTTATATGTTTAGTTTCTGTGATTTTTTCTTAACGGAATATGAATTTGAGGCGTGATGAGGATTCAGAAGATATTCCGAGCACTCAAAACGTCAAAATGAGTAGTTATGCTGCATTTTTCTTTCGAAATTCGGATGGTGAAGATCCCGTTATGTCTTTGAAAACTCTATTAAAAGAAGCAATAGAGTTGAAACCTGCTTCTTGTGCGATGATTTTGATAGCAGCTTGTGTTTCGATCAGTAACATTTGAGCATCTTTCACCCTCTCATCGTTTAACAAATTGGGGACACTCTTCCCAAAATGCATATTCACA
>JBCCLQ010000085.1:0-7943 GCA_039026795.1 Pseudomonadota bacterium | reverse complement strand
GGGCATGGTACGGATCATGCAATTTTGTATTGTAAACACCGAATAATTTTTTGTCAGTCTGAAATTTCTGAATACCATGATTGTGATACAAACCCGCCTGTGCACCCCAACATATATGAAGCCGTCCGAATGTATTGATCTTTGCCCAATCCATAATCTCTTGTAATTCCGGCCAATAGGATACCTCTTCAAAATCCATATCTTCGACTGGTGCACCGGTTATGATGAGCGCATCAAAGCGCTTGTCCTTTACCTCATTCAGGGTCTGATAAAAACTCAGTAAATGATCCTTGGATGTATTTTTGGATTCATAACTCGCCGTGCGTAACAACGTGACAGAGATTTGAAGCGGCGTTGCCCCAAGCGCGCGTAATAACTGCGTTTCGGTACGAATTTTATCCGGCATCAGGTTCAGGATCGCAATTTCCAGCGGCCTGATGTCCTGACGGATCGCCCGGTCTTCCGTTATAATCGCTACCCGTTCTTTCTGAAGGCTGTCTAGCGCCGGCAGATGATCAGGAATTTTTATGGGCATGGTGTTTTGCTATACCAAGAGCCGATCTCGCACCTCTGGCAATTAATGCTTTACGGATTATAGCTTCTGCGGTGGGATGATCGTTTGGGATTATTCCAAAGCCTTTTTCTTTTCCACCACCACCAATACTAACATGGTTAAAAAAACCTCTTGCCTTATCACCAGACCAACCAAGACTCACAGTTATTTCGGCATCAACAACGCTTCCGGCATCAACGCCTAAATTTTCAAAGAAGGCTTTGGTCACATTTGTGCCTATTACCTTTGGTACGGGTGAACTTCTGTCTAAGATATTACTCATTTTTCATACTCCATAGTATTTGCCGCGCATATACGCGGTTGGTTTCAATTTATCCATTGGGTTGAAAGTGCTGGGAAGCAGACACAAAAAACCCGCCGGGTCCAAATTAAGGGACCACAGCGGTTCGCCGCCATGGCGCTCTTTAGCCTTTTTTACGTGGTGCAAGCTGCCCCTATCAAATGCCACGGTTGATTGCCGTATGAAAGCTTTCAACTAAGAATGTTATAACGCCTCTTACAAAAAAATGTCAAAGGTTTTTTACGAAAAGAAGTTTATTTCTGTCCGAAATACAAAACCAGCTGCGTTTCGATCTGGCGCGCAATGTCATTTAGGGCTGCTTCGCGTGCATCCCGTTCCGATACAATCGTCGTGAATTGGCTACCCAAAACGTTAAAGGAATTAAAGGCTCGGATATTACGGGTAAGAACAATATCGCCGTTTCCGTCCATCAATTGAATTTGTGTATCAATGCGCAATTGCGCCCGCGTATTCTCGGATTCGATTGTGACATCAAGGTTGGTTTCGGTTTCTGTAAGCGGTGATACCAAAAGCCTGTAATTGGTATTCGCAGGTCGGCCATTGCGGTAAAAACGATCAATCAACTGATTGCGTAAATATTGCCCTTCCGCGTTCGGTATATTGTCTATCGCGACTTGTGAAAGTTTATTTTCGGTCGAAGCCTGACCATAAGCGTTTGTCGTGGTGCTGCCGTACATTGGCTCAAACCCGCAAGCTGATAAAACAACGCACATGAAGGATAAGATACCAATGCTTCTAGCCCACAACAACATTCACAATCCTTCCGGGCACGTAAATAAATTTGCGAATTTCTTTGTCATTCACGGCTTTTTGAACACCAGGTTCCGCCAAAGCAATTTCTTTTACGGCTGTCTCGTCCGCATCTTGCGGCAATGAAATAGTCGCGCGGACTTTACCGTTCACCTGCACACCGATGGTCAGGGTGTCGGATGCAATCAGGCTTTCATCAAACTCCGGCCAAGGTGTATTGGCAATCAGGCTTTCATATCCTAACGCCGCCCATAGTTCTTCGGCCAAATGCGGCATCATCGGTGCAATCAACTGTACAAGGGTCTCAATCGCTTCCCGTGACGCCCACTTATCGTCATCACTTTGCGGTTTAAATGCTGTGATGGCGTTTGATAATTCCCGAATGCGCGCGACAGCTTTGTTCATATGAAACGCTTCGATATCGGACGCCACGGCTTTGATGGTTTTATGCGTTTGTGATCTTAATTCGCTTGCTTGATCGGAAAAATTCGCAGGTTTGGATGAATCTTTTTGCGGTAAATCGGCAATAGAATCCTGAACAACCTTATAAATCTTGTTCGCATAGCGCCATGCACCCTCAATTCCTGCTTCCGACCATTCCAGGTCGCGGTCCGGTGGAGAGTCCGATAAAATAAAGAAACGCGCTGCGTCCGCGCCATACGTGTCAATAATATCCTGCGGATCAACCGTATTCTTCTTCGATTTGGACATTTTGGTAATGGCACCTGTTTTTACAGGCTTATTCCCATCCACTGTCATCCATTGTCCATCCACCTTATGAATTTCATTGGGATACAGCCAATTGCCTGTTTCATCCTGATAGGTTTCATGCGTGACCATGCCTTGTGTAAACAAACCGCTAAAGGGTTCATCCGGCACGGCATAACCACACGCTTTCAACGCGCGCGTGAAGAAACGAGAATATAATAAATGTAAGACCGCATGTTCCACACCACCAATATACTGGTCAACTGCCATCCAATATTGTGATGCTTCATCGGAAAACCCGCGTTCAGAATTGTTGGGGTCTAGATAGCGTAGGAAATACCAACTGGATTCAAAAAATGTATCACACGTATCTGTTTCTCGAATGGCCGGCTCACCCGTTTCGGGACACGTTGTGTACTTCCATGTCGGGTGACGATCCAACGGGTTGCCCGGTTCATCATAATTAATATCTTTTGGCAATTCGACAGGCAATTGATCTTCTGGCACTGGAATACACGCTCCATCGCTTTCCCGATATACGAATGGAATCGGGCAGCCCCAGTAACGTTGCCGCGATAAACCCCAATCCCGAAGACGGAAAATAGTAGCACCTTGACCCAAATTCTTTTCTTCAAGTTTTTGTATAACGGCTTTCTTAGCGTCTTCGCTTTCCATGCCGTCTAAAAACTCGGAATTGATCATATCGCCTGGTCCCAGATACGGCTCATCTTGAATATCAGCTGCATCATCGGGTGACGAAACAACTTGTATGATGTCTACATTATATTTTTTGGCGAACTCATGGTCGCGCGTATCGTGTGCAGGACATCCGTAAATTGCTCCGGTTCCGTAATCCATCAAAATAAAGTTGGCAATATACAAGGGTAATTTCTTACCTGTAAAAGGATGCGTAATGGTATATCCGGTATTAAATCCGATTTTCTCAGCCTTTTCGATAGCTTCTTCGGAAGTTCCTACGGACTGACATTGTTGTATAAAGTCTTCATACCCTTCTTTATCACCCGCTAATTTTTGCGCCAAAGGATGATCGGCTGCCATAGCAAAGAATGTGGCCCCGAAGATTGTATCCGGCCGCGTCGTGTAAATTTTTAGTGACTCTTCGGATTCATCGATTGGGAATTCCGCATTCATGCCCTGGGATTTACCAATCCAGTTTAGTTGCATGATCCGCACTTTTTCGGGCCATCGCGGCAAATCTTGCAAAGATTCCAGCAGTTCATCGGCATATTCTGTGATTTTCAAAAACCATTGATTCAGCTTGCGGCGCTCTACGGGGGCACCTGTGCGCCAGCCTTTGCCGTCTACCACCTGCTCATTGGCCAAAACGGTGTTATCGACCGGATCCCAGTTCACAACGGATTCTTTGCGATATGCTAAACCCTGCTCATACATCTGAATGAACATTTTCTGTTCATGTTTGTAATAATCAGGCTCACAGGTGGAAACTTCACGGCTCCAGTCAATCGCCAGACCCATCGATTTCAACTGCGCTTTCATTTGCGCGATATTATCGTTGGTCCAATCGGCCGGGTGTACGTTTCTATCCATCGCCGCATTCTCGGCAGGAAGACCCAAAGCGTCCCAACCCATCGGGTTTAAAACATTGTAACCTTTGGCTTTTTTATATCTCGCAACAACATCCGATAATGTGTAATTTCGTACGTGTCCAACATGAATACGCCCAGATGGGTACGGCAACATGGCCAACACATAGTATTTTTCTTTTGATGGCTCTTCCGTGACCTCAAAGCATTTTTGTTCATCCCATGCTTTTTGCCATCGGGCTTCCGATTCCTTGATGTTGTAACGGTCTGACATTGTAATGATTTACTCTTCTTGTAATTGGGCGACACGAAGCTGGCGCGCACGCGTTAGGATAGCGTCTTCGAGCTGAACACTGGTATCATCCGCAACGATACTGTCAGCCCATCGCCCACCGCGCATTTCCTGTCGGAAAATTTTTACACTTATGCCATCGGACCGCAATTGCTTGTCCAGGATGAAAACATTGATTTTAAAGCGTTCATTCGGTTTTTCAGGGGCTGTGTACCAGTCTGTGATAATAACTCCCCCAAATGGATCAGCCGATGCCAAAGGCATAAAAGAGACAGTGTCCAGGGAAGCGCGCCATAAGAAACTGTTGACTCCTATTCCTGTGGACCCGTCATTGGAGTCATCATCTCGCCTGCCGAATACAAATCCTCCATCACCCAGTAAGCTCTGTTTTTCTCCATAAATGTCACCATCCGTGGTTGTACGGTCTAAGCCTGATGGGTAACGGGCTTCTGTCTCGACAGAATCGCTGCTACATCCTGCAATAATGAAAAGCATGAAAATAAAACAAATGCTCTGGCCAAACGCTCCGAGTTTATACATAAGATCCTCTTAAACAATTGAATATTGCATTAAGTACCATGTCAGTTAAAGTGCGTCCAGAGCAGAAAATATAGCTGTTCAGCGATAATGTGATGTTTCTGACCCCATTTATGTTGCAAAAATGTCACACATCTTCAGAAAATGTTGTATTTTTGCAAAAAGCTGAGTTGAACACCTATTCACTTAATGGCTAAATCTAAACATGTTATCTGGGAAACCGGGTAATTTCCCTTTGAATCTCATTACTGAGGTTCGTTCAACTCAATTGGTTATTCAACATATTGGAGGAATTGACCATGAAAAAACTACTACTCAGCAGTGCTGCTATTTGTGGCCTTGTTGCGTTTTCAGCTGCAGAAGCTCAAGCGCAGATCGAGGTTTCAGTTGGCGGTCACACAAAACAGTACCTTGGTTGGTTAGATCAAGATACAGATACTGGTGTTGAAGAGCGTAACTTTGATCACCTTGCGGAATCAGAGCTGCACTTTAACGCTGTTGGCGTTGCAGATAACGGTCTGGAATACGGTTTCCACGTTGAAATGGAAGTCGATAACACAGACGGTGATGATACTATTGAAGAGTCATACCTGTTCTTGTCAGGTGACTGGGGACGCGTGAATGTTGGTGCCGAAGATGGTTCAAACTACCTGCTTCAGATTGCTGCTCCTTCAGCTGACGCAAACGTTGATGGTATTCGTCAGTACATTCAGCCAGTAAACTACGAACTTGAAACATCCACATCAAGTGCTGTTGCAGACTTCGTAGATGCAGATGGTTTTGACTACGACAACGATGAAACAGGTAAAGATAACAAAGTTACATACTTGTCTCCAATCATGAACGGCTTCCAAGCTGGTTTCTCTTTCACACCTGAAGTTGGTGATGATCTTAATGGTCTAACTGGTTTCAACGAAGATGATGAAGAAGATGATTTGGGTTCAGCTTATGAAGTTGCTCTTCGTTATGAAGGTACATTCAATAACGTTGGTCTGGCCTTAGGTGGTGGTTTCACACACATTGAAGTTGAAGAAGATGCTGATGATGATGCTGATGATTTCCAAGAATGGAACGTTGGTCTTGATTTAGACATCGGTGCATTCGGTCTTGGTGCGATATACACACAGGCTGAAGGCGGTGACTCAGTGGGTGGCGGTAGCTTCGCTCACTTTGGTGCAGATGCTGAAACAGATACAATCGTTGTTGGTGCTGACTACACAACAGGACCATTCAAGTTGGGTGCATCTTGGTTCAACCAAGATTCTGAAGACACTTTCATCGCAGGTGAAGTGGAAACAGATCGTTACACAGCTGGTGTGATCTACACTGTTGCTGAAGGTCTGACATTCCGCGGATCTGTTTCACACATCGAGCATGACATTGAAGGCGCAGATGATGTTGAAGCAACATCTGTTCTTGGTGGTGTTCAGTTCAACTTCTAGTCTTACGATTAGAGCTTAAGAATTTGAAAGGAGCCTTTTGGCTCCTTTCTTTTTTGCCTATTCAGTGACATGATTCAAATATGAGTATTCAGGACAATATAAAGCGCATTCAAAAAGACATTGAAAAGTCGGCGACCTCTTTCGGGCGCAATCCATCTGATGTGACTCTCATTGCCGTTAGCAAAAAACAACCTGATGAAAGGATAAGAGCCGCGCTTGAGCTGGGCCATCGCGTTTTCGGTGAAAACCGTGTACAGGAAGCGCTTGAGCGTTGGTCGGAACGGCGTTATCAATATTCTGATCTCAAGCTTCACCTCATCGGACCGCTTCAAACCAATAAAGTCAAAGAAGCTGTGGCGTTATTTGATGTGATAGAGATTGTGGATCGTGAAAAACTTGTCAAAGCTTTGTCATCTGAAATTCAGAAACAGGGCAAGGATGTCACCTGTCTCATTCAAGTGAATACGGGTGAAGAGAGCCAGAAATCAGGCGTATTACCTGAGAATTTGGAATCTTTACTGGCGCTTTGTAAGGCAGAAGGTTTAAAAATTTCTGGGCTTATGTGTATTCCACCTGTTGATGAAGCGGCTGGGGTGCATTTTGCTTTTCTCAAAACATTGGCAGACAGGCATGGTTTGAAAATACTGAGTATGGGTATGAGTAGCGATTATAAAGAAGCCATCGCCTCAGGCGCGACCCATATCCGCGTAGGGAGTGCAGTATTTGGTGCGCGCCAATAAATTACGAATTATATCCGCTCATCCGTTCGTAAGTGCGTACCGCATTCCAGAAATTTGTTTTCTTTGGCTGTGTGGGAAACGGCTGATTTATTTGATCTGAAAAGTTTAAAATATCTCTTGTCCGGTCAATTTTTATTTCTGGCGACTTAATGACGTCACCTGCGAGTATCGCCAGGGCGTTTCCTGTTATATCGCGTCCTGTTTCATGCTCGATGACAACATTGACGGTACTGCTAACCGCACCGACCGGACCTCCGTATAATGTGCCGCCTATAATTTGTGATGCGGGCTTGATGTCATCTCCTGTAATGCCGCGATACAGCGTGCTGACCAATGGAATATGGTGCATAGGGTTAATCGCATCGATGATATCGCCAAAACTATACCCCGAATCTTCAGGATTTGGAGCGTTGATGTTGTTGGCATTATCCGAAGCGTACGATAGAGCGGTTTCAAAATTATAATTTGGATTAGAGGCTTGTGTTAATCTGGCCAATGTATTTTGTTTTTCGGACAGACGATTTAAATCAAGCGTGGGTATGCTTCCTGCTGTCCTGGTATAAGGGTCAACAGGCGTCTTTCGCGCAAAATTCTGCTTTTGCGGACGTGTGCTTTCAAAACCTGTTTGATCGCTACTGCCCAAAGGTTGAAATGTAGTATGCATACATGCTCCTCCATATAGAAGATAAGCAAGAGCTATGCCAGAACAGAAAAACAGATTTCAATTATAAATCAATATGTTATAAGTATTTTATAAGAACTAGAAGTCTATAAAAACGAAATCTTTGCCGAGGAAACGCTACTTTGATTGCTATAAAGATAAATGATTCCGATATGCGCGCATATGTCGAAAGTTTATTATCCGATAAAGGGTTTGCGCTTTCTGATTCTGATGAAGCTTGCGATTTAATGATTACAGACCAGCAAAAATATCAAGGTCTTCAAACAGAAGAAAAAACGATTATTTTGGGAGATAAGGCGGACCAGCAAGACATTGATATAAAACACTTCATCAATCTGCCTGTACGTGCGGG
>JBCCLQ010000084.1:0-7947 GCA_039026795.1 Pseudomonadota bacterium | reverse complement strand
TATTTGCAGATTTGGTGGGAAGAGGCTGAATTTGAACGCGAACAGCAAAAAGAATTCTACCAAAAATATAAGCAGTACCTAACGCGTGAATCCCATAAACGTCGTTTTGATATGTTGGTGCATGATGGCGACCGCGCCAATGCGTTGGGTATCGCGAATGTTTTGGGCGGAGGGTATGTTGCTCTCGTTGAAGCGCGTTTGGCCCTAGCGAAAAAGGATCCAAGTGCCAACACTTTGTTAAAAAATGTTCCTGCTGCCTTACAAAATGACCCTGGTTTGGTTTACGAGCGTTTGCGTTGGCGCAGGCGCAATGATCTCGATACAGGTGCTATGGCGCTATTGGCAAAAGCGCCGGATGTGAGAGATATGCATAGCCCCAAAGACTGGTGGTTGGAACGTCATATTCTTGCACGACGTATGATCGAAGATAAAAAATATACGCAAGCCTATCAAATCGTAACAGCGCATAGACAAAAGGAGGGTTTGCCGTTTGCGCAGGCAGAGTGGCTGGCAGGCTGGCTCGCATTACGCAAAAAAAACGAACCCGCCAAAGCATTTCAGCATTTTGAAAAACTTTATAAAGGTGTGAAAAGCCCGATTAGTAAAGCGCGCGGCGCGTATTGGTCCGGCATGGCATCAAAAGCACTCAATAGCCATGAGATTGCGCAGAAATGGTTTTACGTCGCGGCCCAATATGACACGACTTTTTACGGACAAATGGCGCAAGCGATTTTGCGGAGAACATCCAATTTTCAATCCGCAGGTCTGCCATCCGGATATCAGCAATATGCGTCTCGTGAATTGGCGAGAGCGGCAAAAGTGCTATCACGTATGCAAAAAAAGAAAGAAGCCGGATTTTTTATAGCGGCTTTAAGGCGTACCGCAAATTCGGCCGAGGATTTGTTAAACAACGCCCGATTGGCAGACAGCATGGGATATAACAATTTATCCATTCGTGCGGCAACGCAAGCTTTGAGCGATCACAAAGTCCTGAACACCAAACTGTCCCATCCAACCAGAGCGCAGGATATGCGCAATGTAAACGGCGTTTAATGGGCATTTGTGCATGCGATTATGCGTCAGGAAAGCCGATTTGAAACTGATGCTGTTTCGCATGCTGGTGCGCTGGGGTTGATGCAGCTTATGCCTGCAACAGCGAAGAACACGGCACGTAAACTCGGTATTCAGCATCGGAAATCATGGCTGACACAAAGGCCGCCTCATAACATTCAACTGGGTTCGGCTTACTTGCGGGAAATGCTGGATCGTTATGATCAGAACTATGCCATGGCAGCTGCAGCTTACAATGCGGGACCGGGACGTGTTGATACATGGATAGAAGTCTATGGTGATCCGCGTTCGCGATCTGTCGATATGATTGACTGGATCGAATCCATTCCGATCTATGAAACACGTAATTACGTGCAACGCGTTCTGGAAGCTGTTTATGTCTATCGTGATTTGTTAAAAAATCAGCAAGGCCAAACCATCCAACCCATTCACGTATCTTATTAACGGGTTTTGCCCTCGCGCCACCACATCCATACAGATAGGAACATGAGCATAGTAAGTGCCAACCATGCCGGAAGGAATGGACGATCCTGCACGCCGCTGACAATATAATCATTATTTTGTTTTAAACCGATCCAACCAAATCCTGAATATTTTCGTCCCTCTGGTAACATACGTATATCGGGGATGTTGATATCATTGTCGAGCCAACGAATACTTCCGCCTGAAGCATCACTTGCCTCTTTCACGAGCGTATCCGTTGTAATTACGCTGTTCATTTCAGGGGTATTCAGCGAGCCTGCAATAACGAAGTGGTCTTTTTCACCATCAGAAATAGTAAAAATACCTGTTTGATTGGCAGGTATGCGACCTGTCAGCCAACCTACAGAACCTTCACGTGATAGGTTTACGGTTTCGGTTTCACCATCAGGTGATTGCACAACCACGTCCATAGAGTCGTCAATGAGGCTACGACGGCGTATAAGAATTTCATCGCTGGTTAAAGCGGCATCCAGACCGCTTTCATCCAATTCGGGCTCTTTCATAAGCCAGTGTGATGTGCGGCGTAACAATTCCCGTTGCGGCCCACCGCCCTTATATCCGCGTGACCAGAGCCAAATTTGGTCGCTGGCAATTTGTGCGACGCGGCCTTTACCTACACGATCCAAAATCATGAGAGGCTGGTTGTTTAAACCGCTTAATACAACATCAGCGTCGTTGGGTGTTACAGATATTTGCCTGAGCCAAGGTCCCCATTGTTCGGACATTGCCATGAAATCCATGGTCACGGGGTGATTGAGACCAAGATTAGTAATAGTAGGTTTAAAAGCGGCTTCCGTGACTTGCCCGGCAGGTACGCCGGGTAATATCTCGCGTAATTCGGTATTGTAAATCGAAAACTCGTTCACATATGACGGACCGCTGGAAACCAATAACGCACCACCTTCACGCACGTAACGGACTATATTTGAAAAATAGTAACTCGGCATAATACGATTGAGTTGGTAGCGGTCAAAAATAATCAGATCAAAATCGTAAAGCTTGATATCAAACAGTTCACGAAACGGGAATGCGATCAGAGATAATTCGCGTTGTGGGGTTTGATCCAATTTATCGGGTTCACGTAAAATTGTGAAATGCACCAGATCGACACCCGGATCAGCTGTGAGCATGTCGCGCCAGGTGCGTCCGCCATTGTGTGGCTGACCTGATACCAGAAGAACTTTAAGTCGATCACGCACGCCATTCACTACAACGGCAATTTTATTGTTTCCTTCGGTTAGTTCTCCGTTCACTGCTTCAACTTCAATCTCAAAAACATTCTGGCCTGCATTTTCGATGGGTAACCGTACGGTTTGGTCAATGCCTACAGGTGCGAAGAGTGTGCGTTCCTGATTGCTGCCCCAACGCATGCGGATAAGTCCTGTACTTTGCGCGATATTATCAGTGTCATGAATCTGAAAGGTGATTTCTGCGTTTTCGCCAACTAGCCCGTAAGCAGGGGCTTGTGTAACTTTAATTTGTCTGTCTTTTTCGTCTCTATCACCTGATAGCAAAACATGTAGCGGGCCGAATTGGCTCGCGCTGTCTTTGGTGTTCGGTACGTCGTGAATTTGACCATCACTTATAATAATAACGCCTGCGCGCCTTGAATTCGGAATGTCTGATACACGATTTTGAATGGCTTCGAAGATGTTGGTTTCTTCAGCTAAAATAGAGGCTTCTTCCAGCGCGCGCACGACGCGCACTTCCAGATTATCTTCTGCTTGCAGGTTGCTGACGATGTTGTTCAGAGCATCTTCGCTTCGTTCCGCACGTTCTCCTATGCTTTGGCTTGGGCTTTGGTCAATAACGACGAGTGCGACATCCGAAACACTTTGACGATCCTCTTCTAAAAGTGAAGGGTTTGCAAGTACCAGAAGAAATGCTGCCACTGCTATCCCGCGCCATAATGTTAAATGTCGTGTTTTCCATACGGATAAAGCGAGAAGTGCGAAAGCCAACATTGTCAGTAAAATCAAAACTGAGCTGGGTATTAAAGGAGAAAAGTGAATGCTGAGTGCGCTATCCATTATTGCCCCAGCCTTTCTAGAATAAAAGGTATATGTACCTGATCGGCTTTATAATTACCGGTCAGTGCATACATCATCATATTCACACCAAAACGAAGCGACATTTCCTGCTGACGTGGACCGCCTGTTAAAAAAGGTCGCAATGTACCACCGCTTTGTTCTGCTCCCCAAGCTGCAGCCCAGTCATTACCGCCAATAATAACGGATGATACGCCATCGCGCCCATTCGCGCTCTGTTGTTCAACCCACAACGGTCCATTGGTATATCGTCCGGGAAAGTCATTGAGTAAGTAGAATGATTTGCGCAAAACGTGTTCATCATCGGCTTGTGTCAGGGCAGGGATATTGAGGGCTCCTATCATCTCTCTCAAAGATTCCGCATTGCGCGTGCTACCAAACCCTACGTTACCTTGCACGGCATAGTTTTGATCTCTTGTGTCGAACAGAATCGTACCGCCATGATCCAGGTAGTGTTGGATGTTTTGAAGCGCTGTATCTGAAAGGCTGAGAGGTTCGTCTGTGACAGGCCAATAAATGAACGGAAAAAACGCCATATCATCACGTTCTGGATTGAGCCCAACAGTGCCCTTTGGTTCAACCGATGTGCGTTGTGTCAGTACGCGGGAAAGAGCCTCTAATCCGCGTTGTGCGGTTTGATCAACGCTCGTATTTCCTGTTTTTACGTAGGCCAGATAAATGCCGCCTGCGTAAATTGTGTCATTATTCTGCGCGTAAACAGGCATCGTAATTATAAAAGAAAAAACTATGATTGATGCCGAGGCCGCCCTCATATTAAGCCTTAAGCCCAATGCCATGATCATCATAATGATCCAATCAATCATAAGAAGCACAAGCGCTGCGCTCAGCAATACTGGCATCAAATCAGTTTCATAGATTTTATTATAGCTTTGAACCGATACACCATTGGGTAGGTTCGTCATTGCGCGTAAAGGCCTTAAATGCTCGCCCAAATTCAACGCTTTGACGTTACCGCCTTGTCCGTAAAAACCAGGGGGTGTGTTGGCAGTAGGTTTTGTACTGTCGAATTCCTGTGCCGGTATAGGTTTCACGCCTTTGGGTTCAATTTGTCTTGCAAATCCATCCAGAACGGAAAGCGGTTGCAATGTATCATTTTTAAAACCTGAGACTTGCTTGCTTTTCGATAGCGCAACGATTTCTCGCAGTAATTCAACATACAGACCTGATAGCGCGAGGTCTGACCAATCCGGGGTCGCGGTTGTGTGAATGAAAACGAGCAAACCTTTGTTCAGTTTTGATGCTGTGATCAGCGGGGTGCCATCCTCCAGCGTAGCCCAGGTTTTTTCTTCCAGATCGCTAATGGGTTCGGCCAGAATTTGCTGGCGGACTGTAATCGGATCATCAAACGCAAGGCCAAAAAACGGGCTGGTTTCAGGAAAGGGAGCTAATTTTTGTGGTTCGCTCCATGTCAAATCACCGTCCAATGCACGTGTCCCTCTCAAAAGTGGAACAGGAACCAGAAAGTTTTCAGTCGCGCTCATGGCGCTGCCGGCAAAGCGGAGCAGTAAACCGCCATCTTTTACCCATGATTCTAACGCATCGAGTGTTGATGGTGGCATCGCCCCAATATCCGGCATGATAATTGTCGATGGATTGGTTTCAATGAGCGTTTCAATGGTTCCTGTGTGCAAGGTGGTATATGGTTCCAAGGCGCGCGTCAGGTAAAAAGAAGCATCAATGAGCGGTTTAGGGTCAGCGCCTTCATCACTTGTCACGATTCCGACACTGCGTTTACGAAAACGCTCATCCAGTAAAATCGTTGTGCCAGCACTATTGCGTCCAGAGACGTCAATGCGAGCAATGGTATTACGGATCGTATCAGGCAAGATGACTTGGATTGAGTTGTCTTGTGGCGTGAGCGAGAAAGACTGATAATCCAGAATATTGCCGTTCTCGCCAATCGCGTGGATATTTATCGGCAAATTTGTGTTGCTGTTTCCAGCTCTTAGAATATCCAAATTGATACCCTGCGCATCGCTTTCGTTACTCATTTTTACAGCGATTGGTAGGTTTATGGTTTCGGGTTCGTAATAATAAAGTCCACCTTGTTCTTGAGCGGTTCTCGCAAACTCGATTACACCTCTTTCATTCAAACCACTGCCGACCCAAAAGCTGACGATGCTTCTGTCCACTGTGTTTTCTGTGAGTTTTTCTCTGGCGATTGAAAAATCAGAGGACCAGGGATTGGGTGTGAGACCACGCAAATGGCTTAGACCTTGAGACGGCGTCATTGGTCCAATGTGCTGAACGTCCAAGCTTAAGGGTTCGGGCGCTGTTGTCATCACATAAACATTTCGATTTTCCCGCTCTGCCTGTGCAATAAGCGCTTCGGCTTGTTGTATTTGTTTGTCCCATACCTGAGCAGCAGCCCAACCATTCTCAACAATAATTCTGATGTCTGATTGTCCGGGTAAACTATCAGATGGGTTCAGAACAGGACGTGCAAGCGCCAGAATTACCAATGCGGCTATGGAGCATCTGAGCAGTAATAACCACCACGGTGTTTTGCTTGGGGTTGTGCGTTCAGGCAGTAAGCCTTTCAAAAAATGCGCTGCAGGAAAAAATATGCGTTTGGGAGCAGGTGGCGTTACACGCAATAAAAACCACAAGACGGGTAAGAGCGCTGTTGCAGCCAGAAGCCATGGGTTCAAAAACGTGAGTTGCGATAGCAAAGCACTCATCTTTGAACCCCACTATCGTCGTGACTTAAGCGCATCCAGATTTTGAACAAGGTCGTGCCGATATCTGTATCGGTTGTGTGTAAAACAACATCCCATCCGCGTTTGTGGGCAATGTCTTTCAGGTCTTTGATGTGCAGCTTCATACGCTCTTGATAGGCTCTGCGTATAGACGACACATTATTGATAGATTCTTTTTCATGCACACCTTCAAAAATGTAATGCCCATCATAAGGAAGCTCCAGTTCTGCCGGATCCAGAACCTGAACCAGCAATCCTTTTTTGACGGTTTCTGAGAGCGGACGAAAAGCATCTTGAATATCTTCAAGATCATCCAAAAAATCAGAGACCAGAACGAGCGCACTGTTCGGTTTAATGCGTTGATTGTGAATGTGATCTAGACCTGAAGGCGGCATGGCGATTAGGTCTTCTGCAAATAACTGTAGTGTCTTTTCTGTGCGTCCGGCTGGGAATGAGCCACCAATCAATTGAACAGTTTCATGGCCGCGTGTTAGTAGCATCGCGCTGGCAAGTGATAAGATCTGAGCGGCTTGTTTTTTTGTTGGGAGTTTCTTGTTGGACACAAAATCCATGGATTTACCCGAAGCACACCAGAACAGAACGTTTTGCGCATTTTGTTGTTCTTTTTCGCGTACGAAAACGGTGTCGCCTTTTGCGCTTTGCCGCCAATCAATGTCATGCGGACGATCTGACGGATCATAATCCCGAAACTGCCAAAACCGTTCGCTACTGCCGGGTTTTCGCAAGCGGTGCTCGCCCGACAACACACTTTGCACGGCATGCTGAGCGGCCAGTACCAAAGCAGATAACGCATCACTGTGTTTTTCCGCATCGTAACGAAGTGATGCGGTTGTTTGTGTTTCAATGGTGCGTGTTTGTGCCATGGATATGATTATAAATCGCTGGTCAAAACCTTTATGACATCGCTTAAGCTCACGCCATCTGCGCGTGCCTGATAGCTGAGCGCCATACGGTGTTTCAAAATAGGCTCAGCCAGATCAATAACATCATCAATGCTGGCCGCTGGTCGCCCATCCAGTAATGCTTTTGCGCGTCCTGTGAGCATAAAGGCTTGAGACGCGCGCGGGCCGGGTGCCCAACTGACATATTGATTGACCAGATCAGGCGCATCATCGCCTGGGCGGGCACGGCGGACAATTTTCAAAATCGCTTCGGCCACTTTGTCCCCGATCGGCATATCGCGCACAAGAGTTTGGATTTCCATTAAGTCTTTATCTTTCAGCACAGCCTTGGGCTTGTAATCTTCGTTAGACGTGGTCACCAGCAAAACCTGACGTTCAGCTTCTTCATCAGGGTAATCAACATCCACCTGCATCAAAAAGCGGTCGAGTTGAGCTTCGGGAAGGGGATATGTGCCTTCTTGTTCAATCGGGTTCTGCGTGGCCAGAACATGAAAGGGTTTGGGTAGGGCTTGGGGCTTACCACTAACGCTCACTTCGCGTTCCTGCATGGCCTGTAGCAATGCGGATTGTGTGCGTGGAGACGCACGGTTGATCTCGTCCACCATCAAAAACTGGGTAAAAACAGGTCCTTTGATAAATCGGAAGGATCGTTTGCCATCTTCAGCTTCTTCCAAAACTTCGGAGCCTACAACATCCGCCGGC
>JBCCLQ010000083.1:0-7961 GCA_039026795.1 Pseudomonadota bacterium | reverse complement strand
TTGGTGAACAAGGACGGCTCTGTTCTGCCCGATGAAGATTTCGCGATGAAGTGGGAGCAAGGCGCGCGCGCAGGCAAAACAATTTCTGAAATCAAGAAGGCTGTGAAAAAAGCATCCGCCGTTTATCTGGCACCTGACCCCGATCGTGAGGGAGAAGCGATTGCCTGGCATGTCAAAGAAATTCTGGATGACGCAAAGCTGTTAGACGGCAAAAAAGTTGAGCGCGTGACGTTCAACCAGATTACAAAAGCCGCCGTTCAAGACGCATTCCAACACACACGTGGGCTGGATGATCCGCTGATTCAAGCTTATTTGGCGCGCCGTGCGCTGGATTATCTGGTAGGCTTTAACATTTCCCCTGTTTTGTGGCGAAAATTGCCAGGATCGCGTTCCGCAGGACGTGTGCAATCTGTGGCCTTGCGCCTAATCTGTGAACGCGAAGCGGAAATTGAACTGTTCAACGCCCAAGAATACTGGTCGATTGAAGTCCTATTAAATTCCGCAAGCGGTGCACCGTTTACAGCACGTCTGACGCATTTGGCAGGCAACAAACTGGATAAGCTGGATATCGGAAGCGAAGACGAAGCGACAAAAGCAGCCGAACGTATCCGCCAGAAAAATCTATCCATTCAAAAAATTGAAAAGAAACAGGTACGCCGTAACCCTTCACCACCCTTTATTACGTCCACATTACAGATGGAGGCATCACGCAAGTTGGGGATGAGCGCATCACAAACCATGCGCAATGCACAGCAGCTGTATGAAGCCGGCCTGATCACTTATATGAGAACGGACGGTACGGATTTATCGCCCGAAGCCGTGAGCCAAGCCCGTGATGTCATCAAAAAAGATTACGGCGATAAATATCTGCCCGATGCACCGCGCCTGTATAAATCCAAAGCCAAGAACGCGCAGGAAGCACACGAAGCGGCGCGCCCGACTGACCTCTCCAAAAAATCTGCCGGTGGCGATGAAGGACAAAAACGTCTTTACGATCTGATCTGGAAACGCACCATGGCATCGCAAATGGAAAACGCCGTCATGGATCAAATGAGCGTTGATATCAGTGATGGCACAGACGATGTGATTTTGCGCGCGAACGGCTCGGTCGTAACCTTTGATGGATTTCTCACGCTTTACCACGAAAGTGAAAATGACGATGAAGAACAGAAAGATGATAAGGACCGACGCCTACCGCCATTGAACGAAGGCGAAAACACAAAATTAAACGAAGTGCGTCCGAACCAGCATTTCACACAACCGCCCCCACGCTATTCCGAAGCTTCACTGGTCAAGAAAATGGAAGAGCTGGGCATTGGTCGCCCATCGACTTATGCGTCTATCCTGCAGGTTCTGCGTGACCGCAATTATGTGACCATGGAAAAGCGCCGCTTCATTCCCGAAGATCGCGGACGTTTGGTGACAACCTTCTTGCAAAAATTCTTCACCAAATATGTCGATTATGATTTTACGGCCAATCTGGAACAAGAGCTGGATGCGATAGCAGCTGGCCATGTCGATTACCGCGAAGCATTACGCCAGTTCTGGATTGATTTCTCCAAGGCCGTTGAAGACGCCAAACCGCTGACAATCACAGAAGTCATTGATCATTTGAATGACGAGCTTGGTCATCACTTCTTCCCGGCACGCGATGACGGCACACCACCGCGCCAGTGCCGAGCCTGTGGTGACGGAACGCTGTCCTTGAAGCTCGGGAAATTCGGAGCGTTTGTCGGCTGCTCGAATTACCCGGAGTGTAAATTCACACGCCCACTGATTGTTGATGAAGCCGTTGATACAGAAGAAGCACAATTGGCCAATGAACCGAAAGTTTTGGGTGAACAGCCCGGCAGTGGGCGCACTGTGACATTGCGTCGTGGCCCTTACGGCCCTTATGTTCAACTCGACCCCGCCCCCGAAGAATTCAAGCGGATGGAAGCGGAATGGGAAGCCGAGAACAAAGAACGGATTGAAAAATGGCAAGCGCGTGTGAAAAAGGCCGAAAAAGCGGGGCGCAAGCCGCCAAAAGAACCAAAGCCAAAAAAGAAAAAAGAGCCAAAACCAAAACGTCAGGGCTTGCCGGCAGGTTTGACGATTGATGATGTGACGCTCGAAAAAGCATTGGAGCTGTTGGCCTTACCGCGCGAGATTGGCCCGCATCCGGAAACAGGGAAAATGATTACAGCAGGCATCGGACGTTTTGGACCGTTTGTAAATCATGATGGTAAATTTGCTTCGATTCCGAAAGATGAAGATTTAATGACCATCGGTATGAACCGCGCTGTGGATTTGATTGCACAGAAAATGGAACGCGATGCAGCCAAAGCGGCGAAGCAAGCCGAAAAAGAGGCCAAAGGCGGCACCAAAAAGAAAACGCCTGCGAAAAAGAAAACAACCAAGAAAAAAGCAGCGACGAAGAAAACGGCAACCAAGAAAAAGTAATGACCGCATTAGTGATAAGGAAAGCTTCTTTAGATGATATCGAGGTCATTATCGAGCTATCCGATTTACTTAACAAATCACAGGGAATGACATCGTGGACGCGCCCATTAAAAAATGTCATTGCGGGGAACTGGAAAAATGTGGATGTCTGGGTCGCTGAATACGATAAAAATTCAGTCGGGTATATCGCAGGATTCGAACATTTTCAAATACATAACAGTTATTCACGCTATGTTATATCCAGCTTGTATGTAAGAGAAAGCTCAAGACGACAAGGCATTGGAACACAACTTTTGGAAACTGTTTTGATCAGTAAGAAAAAAGACAATATTCAGCAATTTGCTATTGATACTTTACCTGATAAAAGCCCGGAAGCATGCGCGCTATACACAAAATTTGGATTTGACGAACATAAAACCAGATATGCGAATTACAGGCTGGGTTTTGATAGACTAGAAAATTATTATAAAAGCCTAGAAATCTGCTAAATATCTAGATTGAAGTTCAAAAAATTTATAAAAACAACACCTCAAGCTCCCGAACCGCATCGCTCATTTTAAAGCGATCGGGTAAAAACGACTGATCATATGACGTTTTCTTCTGCGCTTTTTCCATGCACGCCATGAACTCATCCATAGAATCCACGACTTGAACTGTACCGTTGCTGGCAACTTCCGCGATTTCGGCGATACCGCCGGATGTGGATGTTGCAATAACAGGTGTTCCGCACAACAAATTTTCTAAAGCAACATTCGGCAACCCTTCATGCAGTGATGGCAGTAAAAAGCAATCAGCCCATTTATAGTACAACCACGGGTTAGACACATGCCCTTGTAAAGTTACATGATCGTGAAGGTTATGCCGCTCAATCAAATCCTCCAACTCTTGGCGTTGATCACCCTCCCCCAAAATCGTGAGATGCCATGGCGTCTCTAATGACAAATCTGGCAAGCACCCCAGCAAGCGATCAAAACCCTTTTGTGGATGCAAGCGGCCCGAGCACACAAAATTTAATACGCTTTCATCGAACGGATTGGACTCGGATAAATGGCTTTCAATCATCGCGCTATCCACCGGATTATAGATGACTTTTTCTTTATCCGTGCGTTTCACACCATAGTCATGAAATTCGTCAAAGATAACCTGAGCGGGTGATAAAATTTTATCAGCCCACGCGTAGCAGAACTTCGGCCCCAGATAAAATTGCAGTTTTTGTTTAATACCTCTGTCCATAAAATAAGATGGTGTTATCGCTTCGCGCACAAAGAAGCGTGTTCGTTTAAACAAAGGTTTAAACACCAAAGTCAGAATGTTCATATAAGTCATTGTTGAAACAACAATATCCGGGCGAATTGAACGTAAGGATTGATACATAGCAGGTAATGCAAGCAGCACGTGATTTTTGCCCAAATCATGCACATGAACGTGTTTTTGCACTGTGTTTCGAAGAGTGCCGCTATTCATGAGTACCAAAAGATGCGGTTCATAAATTTTTGAATCCATATTATTCAAAAACGAAATCATGACACGTTCTGCCCCGCCTGCCGCGAAATTCGGAAGGACAAACAATATCTTTTTGCATTCATGGGAATTTGAAGTTTGTGTCATTTTATAACTTTATCCCAATAGGATAGAACTGTGTCTAATGACAGTTTATCCGGTATGTCATGGCCTGCAGCCTCACCCAGTTTTTGTGCCCACTCAGCATTGTCCAATAAATTACGAAGAGCAGCCGCCATAGCATCCGGGTCTTCTGCTTCAACCAAAAGTCCGTTACGGCCATCATCAATCACTGTTTCGGCACCAATTGTGCCTTTGGTTGACAAACACGGCAAACCCAAAGCCATCGCTTCGACCAACGCGTTAGGAAAACCTTCAAAACGAGAGGGCAGAACGAAAATTCTGGCGTGTTGTAAAACAGGAAAAGGATTTTTGGATTGCCCGGCAAAATGAACACGTTCCGCAATATCCAGATCGGAAGCCATATCTTGATAGTCTTGACGTTTTGGGCCATCGCCAATCAGCAGTAAATCCAGGTCTTTGTAATCTTTAGCGATTTGCGCAAAAGCCCGTATCAGCAAATCATGTCCCTTTTCTTCGCTCAAACGCCCTAAAGATGAGATAAACTCGCCAGCTGGTTTGCTAATATCCGAGGTTTCAGAGAGATCCGGTAGCACAACCGGATTGGGAATGATGGAAATGTCCTTATGAAAACGAGTACAGAATTCAGCAGCACTGTTGGTTTGAACGACAAGCTTGCTTACCTTGGGGTAAGCGAAATTTCTAAGCTTGCCCCAAATGCCGGTTGGATAGCGGCTTGGATCTGTGCGCTCACTGCCGATGATCTTAACATCTAGGCCCAAAGCCGCCATAACGCCAATCACTGTGACTTCCGCGCCAAAACACAAAACCACATCAGGCTGTGTTTCTTTTATAATCTTTTGAACGCGCATAATGCGCTTAAAGTTAGAGCGCAGAGCCAGAAAGACGTTATGGCTACCGGTTACCAAATCCAGCTTTCGTTGATCAATCTTCTCAGACAGCGCATAAAACGACTCAGTATCTTCAGCCTCGTACGTGACCAAAGTCACTTGATCGCCACGTTCAACCCAGGCATTGCAGAGCAGCGAGGCAACACGTTGCGCCCCACCGCCCCGCATATCAGAAATCAGGAAAAGGATATTTGTCTTGTTCTGTGGGGGTTCACCTGCCATTGTGCGTTTTTGACAGAAGTAGAGTTTTGAAGCAAGCCTAAGCCAATCCACATGCCCATCCCATCCACTGACGAGATACTCGCATTTTTGAGTGATAGCGCCGAGCCGCTATCAAAGCGCGAGTTGGTGCGCGCCTTCGGCATTCGGGGCGATGATCGCGCAATTCTAAAGCACATTTTGCGTGATCTAGAGAATGACGGGCGGATCATCAAACAGGCAGGTCAGAAATATTCATTGCCTGACTCACTGCCCTCTGTCGCAATTATCGAGGTCACGGAAGTCGATATTGACGGAGACGTGTTCGCGAAGCCAACAGACTGGCCATCTGACAATAAAAACGAAATGCCTCGTATTGAAATGGTTCCAGGCTCAAAAGGCCACCCAACCTTGGCTGAAGGAGATCGCGTACTGGCCAGCTTGCGTAAATTTACCGACACTGTCTACGAAGGTAAGGTCATCCGTAAAATTGATGACAAGCGAGGCAGCGTCATGGGATTGGTGGTTAGAAATAAAAATCAATTCACCCTGCAACCGACTGATAAAAAAGCTAAATACGATTTTGATATTCCGCAATCCGATTTGGGCGATGCGAAACCGGGAGATCTGGCCATCGGTGAAATTCAACCGGCCCGAGGCCTGCGCCGTAAAAAAGTACGTATCGTCAATGTGATAGGCACGGAAGATGATCCAAAAGCGATATCCCTGATCGCTTTGCACGAACATGGCTTACACGAAGACTTTCTGGATAAAGTCTTGAATGAAACCAAAGACTTGGAAGTGCCTTCTTTAAAGGGGCGTGAAGATTTGCGCGATATTCCGCTTGTAACGATTGACGGCGCCGATGCCCGCGATTTCGATGATGCGGTCTATGCCCAAAAAACCGAGGACGGTGGGTTTCATCTGATCGTGGCCATAGCGGATGTTGCTTATTACGTGCGCGAGGGGTCCGAGCTGGATAAAGAAGCCTATCGCCGGGGAAATTCGACTTACTTTCCTGACCGCGTTGTACCGATGCTACCTGAAGCGCTATCGAATGATTTGTGCTCGCTTCGCCCCAAGGAAGACCGCGCCTGCATGGCATTCCATATGTGGATTGATGATCGCGGTGAGCTGAAAAAACATAAAATCGTACGTGGTCTGATGCGCTCTGCCGCTCGCCTGATTTATGAACAGGTGCAGGCCGCCAAGGATGGCAATACAGATGACGCAACTGATGTCCTACTCGATCCCGTTATTAAACCGCTTTATGAAGCTTATGCCTTGCTCGATGCCGCGCGGCAAAGACGCGGCGCGCTGGAGTT
The DNA here is from genome assembly GCA_039026795.1 of Pseudomonadota bacterium. Lineage (GTDB taxonomy): Bacteria > Pseudomonadota > Alphaproteobacteria > Micavibrionales > Micavibrionaceae > JAUHXT01. The sequence continues at coordinate 1,504 of JBCCLQ010000083.1, read as the reverse complement.
GTATTTGCCCGAACGGCGTATTTTGATTGATGAGAAAGGCAATATGACGGGTGTAGCCAACCGTGAACGGCTCGATGCGCATAAATTGATTGAAGAATTTATGATTTTGGCCAATGTCGCGGCTGCTCAAAGCCTGGAGAAGAAAAATGCGCCTTGCGTGTATCGTGTGCATGACAGCCCGTCTTCGGACAAGCTGGAAAGCGCACGCGACTTTCTGGAGACGTTTGGTCTGAATATCCCGAAAGGTCAAACCTTACGGCCGAAACAAATCAATGCACTGCTCGGTAAGGCATCCGAAATGGAACATAGCCATTTGATTTCCGAAGTGATCTTGCGCTGTCAGTCACAGGCCATATACGACACCGACAATATCGGGCATTTCGGGCTGGCCTTGCGCCGTTATGCGCACTTCACATCACCCATCCGCCGCTATGCCGACTTGCTGGTCCACAGATCCCTGATCACAGCCTATGGCCTCGGCCCGGGCGGATTGAGTGAAGGGGAAAGCCGCATTCTGGATGAAAAGTGTGAACAGATATCCCAAACCGAGCGGAATTCCATGTCAGCCGAACGCGCGGCCATTGACCGCTTTACCGCCAGTTGGATGAGCGAACGCATCGGAGCTGAATTCTCAGGCCACATTAACGGCGTCACCCGCTTCGGGCTATTTGTGACATTGAAGGAGAATGGCGCAGACGGCCTAATCCCCATGCGCTCCCTGCCCGATGATTATTATGTGCATGATGAAAAACAGCATGCCCTGATTGGCCGTAAGAGCCGAAGAGTTTACCGTTTAGGCGCAGAAATAAAAGTCAGGTTGAAAGAGGCTGATCGCCTAACTGGCTCCTCGGTCTTTGAAATCGTAGGCACGGACAGCGCTGATATACCCGGTTTTAAGACAAAATTCCCGAAAAAAGGTAAGCGCGACAGGCGCGACTACAAAAAAAGCTCCTCAAAAGGCTCAAAAAGGCCAAAACGCAAGAAAAGACACAAAGGTTAGTGGCTAAAACAAAGCTTGACTTGCGAGCCTTAAAACGTGTATCAAACGCTCTGAATTAAAGAAAAAGCCCAAAAAGGTTAAGGAAATGGCCAAGAAATCAGCAGTTGTTAAGGTTCGTATGGAAAGCACGGCAGGTACCGGCTACCGTTACTACAAGAAAAAGAACCCGAAAAATCAGACTGAAAAGCTGAAAATGCGCAAATACGACCCTATTGCGCGTAAGCACGTGATTTTCGAAGAAAAGAAAATGCCACCATCCAAGAAAAACTAGAGATTTTAAAAAAGAGGCTTCAAAGCCTCTTTTTTTATTCGATAAAGCTTCTCCCTTCTTCTTTATAATCCTCAGGATCAAGCTTTCCGATACTTTCAAAAACCGTACAATTCCGACCATCATTTTTGGCCTGATAGAGGGCGTCATCCACACGGCGCAAAACATCTTCATTACTGTGATCACCATGTTGCAGAATGATACCGCCGATAGAAGTGCTGATGGTGACCTCACCG
>JBCCLQ010000082.1:0-7975 GCA_039026795.1 Pseudomonadota bacterium | reverse complement strand
TCTTTGCGCGTTTCTTTTTATGAAGCTCGCTGAGAGGCATTTTTATCAAACCTTATCAATCATCAGGGCCAAAAACAGGGCAAACAGATAAAAAACCGAATACCCAAACATTAATTTGGCGCTTTTATGTGTTTTATCAAGGATGACTTTCACAGCAGAGAGAATAAAAAATGCATTCAGGATAAACGCAGCAATCCCGTACGCTACACCTGCATCACCCATAATAAACGGCAACATGCAAACCGGTAAAAGTATGAGCGTGTAAACCAACATCTGGATTTTCGCGGCACGCTCTCCGGCAACGCAAGGCAGCATCGGAATATTGGCGCGCTTGTAATCGTCATTCGCAAATAATGATAACGCCCAAAAATGCGGTGGAGTCCAAAGGAAGATCATGGCAAACATGACAATGGCATATAGCGAGACATCACCTGTTATCGTCGCCCAGCCGATCATGGGGGGGAAGGCTCCGGCCGCGCCGCCAATCACAATATTCTGCGGTGTACGTCTTTTTAACCAGATAGTGTAAATGAAAACATAAAATAGATTCGCACCGGCCAATAAAGCCGCGGCAGTCCAGTTTAGGGCTAGTCCCATCATCATCACGGATAACACGCTTAATATGATGCCGAACGATAATGCTTCTTCTGCCGCGATGATGCCCATGGGAATTGGGCGCGACCGTGTGCGATTCATCACCGCATCGATATCACGGTCATACCACATATTAATCGCACCTGCCGCGCCTGCATTCAGCGCAATGCATAGGATTGCCGTTGCTATGAGTAATGGATTGGTGGTTTCAAAACCCGGCGCGACCCACATGCCAGCGAAGGCTGTAAACACCACCAAGCTCATGACCTTCGGTTTCAGCAGAGCAATATAATCCCCAACGCGCGCTTCTGATGTTTGAATGTTCTGGATCGATATATCGGTCATGGCTTTTATCTATCACGCCTGCGGCGCAAATCAAACGATTAGTGCTGTAAAATACGTTTGGCTGCTTCTTCGTCCACAGTTTTACAGTCTACGATGCTACTTTCCACCATATCCATGAACTTCTGCCTGTTCTCGGCATTCTCGAATTCAAATCCCATCAGCGCGCGTCCTATGGCTTCACCGGAATAAGCATAGTTGAAATAGCAGACATTGCTGACATCCGAAACCGCACGCAGGAAATCACGCAACGCGCCTTTACGTTCCGGAAAATGTACGTGCATGAGGATAGGTTCTTTAAACAGACTTGGATTGTAATTGATGATACGATATCGCGTATCGGGATCGCTTGTGACATCTTCAAACTCTAATCCGGCGCCTGACAAGCGCGCCAAAATATCGTCCATCTCACCTGCCGCAGTTTCAATGGCTATAACAGGCCAGGCATCCTTTTCATCGATTTTCCCGTACAGGAATTCAGATACACCGATTCCAGAAAAGTGATTATCGAGCAGGTTTAATAAGCCGCCACGTTTCTCATTCAAATGAAAGCGGATATATTTCCGTCTGTGCGCACCCACGGCGGATTGGCTGGCGATGAGAGACAGCTTCCCGAAATCCATGTTTGCGCCACATACAATGGCCAGACATTTTTTGCCCTTAACAGCTTCGGGGTTGTCTTGTGCAAATTTGATTAGTCCTGCTAGTCCCATAGCGCCTGATGGTTCCGGAATGACGCGTTTTGCTTCCCATAGCTTTTGAATGGCCGAAGACACTTCGGCATTTGTGACTGTGAGATAAGAATCGATGTATTTTTGGCACACTTGGAAGCATAGATCACCGGGTTTGGTGACAGCCGTACCATCACAAAATGTATCGACATGCTCCAGTGTGAGAGGCTTTCCGGCATCGATAGAAGCTTTCATGCTTGCTTGGTTCTCACCTTCCACGCCAATCACATGCAAATCCGGATTGTGGATTTTCAGCCAGCTGGACACAGCCGCGGCCATGCCACCGCCACCGATTTGAACAAAGGCATAATCAAATGGCCCTTTACCGGACAGCATGATTTCATCAGCAATCGTCGCTTGTCCTGCCATGGTGTAAATATCATCGTACGGGTGTACGTATTGTACATCCTTGTGTTTTTCGACGTATTCTTTTGCTGTCGTGGACGCCACATTATAATCATCACCAATCAGGATGATCTCGACATTCTCTCCGCCAAGGCGCTGCACAGATTTCTGTTTCATCATCGGCGTGGATAGCGGCATGAAAATCTTGGCCTGAATGCCCAATCGGTTTGCGGCGAGCGCCACACCTTGTGCATGGTTTCCTGCGGATGCGGCGACAACTGTCTCACATCCCGTTTGTTTGCGGTAAATGCTCACGGCATTATAAGCGCCACGCCACTTATAGGCATTGATAGGTGATAAATCCTCGCGCTTGATATAAACCTCAAAATCACCACCATTCAGCTCAATGCGCTGCAGCGGCGTCGGATCGCCGATACGGTATACACGCGTACGGGCCCGTAAAATTTCCTGTGTCAATGTGTCTATCAGCTCATCTGCCATGATTTCCGCTCTTTGAAAGAGCCAAAAAACCAGTTTTTGCAGGCAGTTGCAAGCAATAAAAAAGCCCGCTTTTGGGGGCGGGCTTTTGTTTATTTCACTTTGGGTTGGATATCAAACTGGTGGAATGGTGGTGGTGACGACAATGTCCATTCCAGCGTCATAGTCTGCGGCTGAGCATTCCAGTAATTGTCTTCCGCGCGGCGGCCAAAGAACATAGTGTAGAACACGATCGCGATAAACACCAGAACACTTGCACCGGACAGGTAAGCCCCAAGTGTGGAAATATAATTCCAGAGATGCATGCCGTAATCCTGTGCCAGGATCCAGTTGATCTTTTCAACGGGGTTAACCAGCATGCCTTGTAAATGTTCCGGCGGAATAGGCGCGGAATAGTCAACATAGCGACGCGGCATGCCCTGGAGGCCTAGGAAGTGCTGCGGGAAGAAAATCAGGTTCACACCGATGAACGTCATCCAGAAATGCAGCCTACCTGCCCATTCGGGATACATACGGCCGAACATTTTTCCCTGCCAGTAATAGTAACCTGCGAAGAGAGCGAATACGGCACCGAGAGAGAGCACATAATGGAAGTGCGCAACCACATAGTACGTGTCATGCAGGCTTTCTGTCATACCGGCATTGGCCAGGACTACGCCTGTCACACCACCAACAGTGAACAGGAAGATAAAACCAATCGCCCACAACATCGGGGTTTTGAATTCAATTGAACCGCCCCACATGGTCGCAATCCAGGAAAAGATTTTTATGCCTGTCGGAACAGCAATAATAAGTGTTGCGGCCGTGAAATATGCTTTCGTATCCACACTAATGCCGGATGTATACATATGGTGCGCCCAAACGATAAATCCGACAAAACCGATAGCCACCATCGCGTACGCCATGCCCAGATAACCAAAAATCGGCTTTTTGGAAAATGTAGATACGATGTGCGAGACAATGCCGAAGGCCGGCAAAATCATGATGTACACTTCCGGATGTCCGAAGAACCAGAACAAGTGCTGGAATAAGATTGGGTCACCGCCCAATGCAGGATCAAAGAATGCAGTCCCGAAATTACGGTCTGTCAAAAGCATTGTGATCGCTCCACCAAGCACAGGCACAGCCAAAACAAGCAAGAACGCAGTCACCAACATCGCCCAGACAAATAACGGCATTTTGTGCAATGTCATCCCTGGCGCGCGCATGTTGAAAATGGTTGTGATGAAGTTTGCTGCACCCAAAATCGAGCTTGCACCCGCCAAGTGAAGCGCAAAAATCGCCATATCCACCGACATCCCCGGATGCCCTAACGAGCTGGAAAGCGGCGGATAAATAGTCCAGCCTGTTCCGGCTCCGCTGCCAATAAAGGCGGATGCTACCAACAGCAAAAAGGCAGGAACCAATAACCAGAATGAAATATTGTTCAAACGCGGGAAAGCCATATCTGGCGCCCCAATCATCAGGGGTACAAACCAGTTCCCGAAGCCACCAATCAAGCCCGGCATAACGACAAAGAACACCATGATCAAACCATGCGCAGTGATCCAAACGTTCCATTGTTGCCCGTCTTCGGTGATTTGTAAGCCAGGATCGCCCAATTCATGGCGCATCATCATGGAAAACCAGCCGCCAATAACCCCGGCTATGATCGAGAAAATGATGTAAAGCGTTCCGATGTCTTTATGGTTTGTTGAACAGAACCAACGGACGAAAAACCCGGGCTTGTGATCATGCCCATGGTCGCCGTGTTCGGCTGTTGTGGCGTGTGCTGCATTCATTACTCTTCAGCTCCTGTTAAAAATGCTAACTCGTCGTCTTTCTTGCGGGATTGACGATATTTATCGAAATCGAATTTTTGTACGCATGCGCGTGCTGGATAATCTGCGTCCTGAGCCTCATCGGTTTTGATGCATTCAGTCCAGGCAACAAATTCTTCTTCGGGTACGGCATAAACGGCAATCGGCATATAGGCGTGGTTGATACCGCAAATCTCTGAACACTGGCCAAAATAAACACCGGGCTTTGTGACAAGTACCCATGTTTCGTTTAATCGCCCGGGCACCGCATCTTTCTTGACGCCAAAGGCCGGAACTGTCCAGCTATGAATAACGTCCGAAGCGGTTACAATCACCTGAATATTCTGGTTGATGGGTAGGACAATCGGGTTGTACGTCTCCAAAAGCCTGCGTCCGAGGCCTTCAGGTATGTATGTGTCCAAATCATCATCTGTGATCATATCTGCGCGATATGCTTCAATCTCATAATCCGGATAGCTATATTCCCATCCCCATTGATAACCCGAGACTTTTAAAGTCATGTCGGGATCTTCAACACGATCCAGGTAATACAGCATTTTAAAAGATGGAATTGCGATAATAATCAAAATTACAACAGGAACGACTGTCCATAGGATTTCAATTGGAACATTGTGCGTAAATGTTGCCGGGGTAGGGTTCGCTTTTCTGTTGTAACGTATCATGACCCAAACCAGCAAAGCCGTTACAAATATAACGATCAGAGTAATTATAACCAATAAAAGATCATGGAACTCGATCAGTCGATCCATTCGTGGACTGGCAGAATTTTGCAGTCCTAATCCAGCCTGTTTTGGTTCATATGCAAAGGCTTCACCGCCGCAGACGACTACAAAAGCCAGAAGCTGTAGCAAGCGGATAGATAGATTTTTCGCTATTTTTTTCATTTTGACGATCCTGACACCGTTTTTTTGAATTTTGATTATAAGCAAATTGCGTTTGCACTTATAGAAGAAATATAGTCTTTGTGAAGGAAAAAACACCTGTTTTTACAGGAAATTTACGCCTTTTTTGCCTGCAAAACTGACACAGCATAAAGAGCTGCTGTTTCACAGCGCAAAACATGTGCACCTAAAGAAACAGGAATGATTTTGTCCTGATTGCTAAGCCAATTTTTTTCATCCTCGGTAAATCCGCCGACTGGCCCAATCAGAACCGCCGTATCATGATCACTAACCGTATTCATAATTGGTTTGGCATCATAACGCTCAATGCACGCTAGAAAAGGTTTATCGGCGTCCCAGCTTTGTAGCGCAGACTCTAAAGGTACGATTGAATGCAGTATAGGCAGTGTCAGCCTCTCGCATTGCTCCGATGCTTCGATCAATTGGCTATTTATGCGCTCTTCTCTGATTTTACGCACTTCCGTGTTCTGCGTTAATACGGGATGAAATTCATCCACGCCCAACTCTACGGCTTTTTCTATCATCCAATCCATCCGTGTTTTTGTGATTGGCGCAAAAAACAAATGAATACGTGGGCGTGTTTCAGGCTGTGGTTTAATCAGTTCTGTAATGTTTATGGCGCCGCTCTTTTGGGTCAAATTTTCCAATGCGCATAACCATTCGCCGTCCTGTCCGTTAAAAACCCGAATTTGATCACCATTCTTTTTGCGCATAACGGTGTGCAGGTAATGCGTCTGATCGCGGTCCAGTTCAATAAAACTGTCGTTGGTAAGTGCTTGTTTTATATATAGCCGCGGTAGCTTATAGTGCGTATCTGTCATATCCTCATCATCACTATGTCGCACACAGATATCAAGTCAGAAGGTTGGATTACGAAATTACCTGAAACTGCACAGCCTTACGCTGTCCTAATGCGCTTGGATAGACCGATTGGTTGGTGGCTTTTGCTCTTCCCGGGCTGGTGGTCGATTATGTTGGCCATGTCCGGTGTCACCGGCATGTTTGGTCTTGAATGGTATATCTTCGCATTGTTTTTCTTTGGAGCCGTCATGATGCGTGGAGCAGGGTGCATCATCAATGATATTTGGGACCGTGATCTGGACAAACAGGTCGAACGCACAAAAAATCGCCCTTTGGCGAGTGGTCAGATCAATCTGTTTCAGGCCGGTGCACTTCTCTTTGTTTTGCTTTTTCTATCTCTTATCCTGCTGTTGCAAATGCAACCAAAGGCTATCCAGCTTGGTTTTCTATCGGTCATACTGATCGCTGCCTATCCATATATGAAACGTATTACCTGGTGGCCGCAGGCCTTTTTGGGGATCACTTTTAATTTTGGTGCGCTGATGGGATGGGCTGCCGTAACGGATATGATCGAAACACCGGCAATTCTTTTGTATGTCTCATGTATGTTATGGACGATCGGTTACGACACAATCTATGCGCATCAGGATAAAGATGATGATGCATTAATCGGTGTTAAATCGACTGCACTTTTATTCGGAAATCGTAGTAAGTTTTTTGTCTTTGGGTTTTATTTCTTTGCATACTGCTTCTTGCTTGCGGCTGTCATGGTATCGGGTGCAACGGCTGTCACACTATCTTTGTTGTCACTGGCAGGGATGCACTTGATGTGGCAAATCCATAAATGGGTTCCGGACGATCCGCAAAACTCATTACAGATTTTTAAATCCAATCGCGATTACGGATTTTTGGTTCTTGCAGCTCTTATGCTGAATTCTTTTTAACCGCCATATAGATTGCGCAGACGTTGTTCTGCAATAACCAGCATGGGTAAATCCAAATGACTTGCGCTGCGCAATTCCTGGAACAGAGGTTCGATCTGCTCGGCTTGTAGCCCGTGATCTTTCATCCAGTTTTTCAGAATAGTTGTTTTTACGCTGGCTTTCGCAGGCAGACTGCCATTCATATCTTTTAGAATTTTAACTGTAATACCTGCCTGACAGCTATAAAGTTGATCAACAAGTCCTTCCAACGCTTCTAATGCCCACACATCATCAGCCGGCAGATAACGCGCTTGTTGACGCATCCAGTCGAGGTGGAAATGATCGCCCAGTTCAAAATACGCTTTTGCCGTGACAGTTAAATCGGCTTTTTGCTGTTTTGCGATACGAATAATGTCACATGCAGATGATAGTAACGGCATGAGCGCTATATTATGCGCAAGTGAATGTGGTAGGCCATCGCTTTCCAGTCTCGCTGTTGTTTGCTCAATAGTTGTTTTGTGAGAGTCGGCGACAAGGCTGCCCAAATTCTTTCGAACTATTTTTATACCTTCATGGAAAGCGACAATGTCCTTTTCAATATTTAAATTACGTCCAGAGCGCGACAAGAACCATGTAATCGCACGCTCAGTCATGCGTGAAATTTCATTTTTCGCTTTTAATTGGACAAGTGCTGGAACTTTATTATCCAGATCCTCAATTTCATCCCAAAGAGAGATCAGGTCATACGCTTCACGCACAATAATATACGCCTTGGCCACTTCTGCGCTTGATACACCGCATTTTTCCATACGGCCAGACACAAAAGTTGGGCCCATACGATTGACCATGCCATTGGCCAGCATCGTTGCAATGATTTCGCGTTTTAGGCGGTGGTTCAGAATTTCTGATTTATAATTTTTGCGTAAGGCTTTCGGAAAGTAATGCATGACCCATTCTTCAACAGCCTTAGAATCCGGAATATCGGTTTTTAACAAATCCTGCGTTAAATCAATTTTCGC
>JBCCLQ010000081.1:0-7979 GCA_039026795.1 Pseudomonadota bacterium | reverse complement strand
ATTGGGCGATCGCGCTTTTTCCGATGATCCTGAAACAGTTACCAAATGTGGTTCGGCTGTGTGTGAAACCCTGCTGGAATACGGTATTACGCCCGTGATGAAACATATGCCGGGTTTGGGGCAGGCGAATGTAGATTCTCATCACGAGTTGCCGCGCGTCTCAGCAAGCAAAGAAGAGTTACAAAAAGATTTCTCAACATTCAAAGCCATGACGTCTGTGCCATTTTCGAACCAAATCTGGGGCATGGTCGCACATGTGATTTACGAAGCGTTCGATTCCGACCAACCGTCCACCACCAGCCCGACAATCATAAATCTGATCCGTGAACAGATTGGCTTTGATGGCTTGCTTTTGTCTGATGATCTCGATATGGATGCTTTGGGTTCAATTGGGGATATCCCCGCCCGTGCGAAAGCAGTGCTGGAAGCGGGTTGTGATATAGCGCTATACTGTCACGGTAACTTGAAAATTATGGAAGAACTGGCCGCGCAATTGCCACCGATGCGCACCGACAGTCTGGAAAGATATGACCGAAGTCGAATTCGAAGAAGATCAGCCGCGTGACTTAACGCCCGATGGCAAACATGAAGCTGACGCGCTTCTCATCAACATTGACGGCTACGAAGGCCCGATTGATCTGTTGCTCGACCTTGCGCGTAATCAGAAAGTGGATTTGCGCGAAATTTCGATCCTGCAACTTGTGCGCCAATATTTGTCTTTCATGGAACGCGCGAAACAGCTGCGTCTTGATCTTGCTGCTGAATATCTGGTTATGGCGGCCTGGCTCGCTTATCTGAAATCGCGTTTGCTGTTACCACAGGAAAAAACGGAAGAAGGCGAGCTATCCGGTGAAGCGATGGCCGAAGCCTTGCAATTCCAACTGCGCCGTTTGGAAGCGATGCGCGATGCCGCCGAAAAATTGATGGCGCGCCCGAAACTCGGTGAAGATGTTTTCCCGCGCGGTATGCCGGAAGGGTTAAAGAACACATTCCAGGTCACCTATGATGTCACGCTTTATGATCTGCTGAAATCCTATGGCGATATGCAGCGTCGTATTGAATATCAAACATACGAACTTCCGATATTCAATATCATGACGATGGAAGAAGCGTTTGAAAGACTTGAAAAAATGCTCGGTAATCTTCCACGCTCAGGTCCACATAGTGTTTGGACAACATTGCAAAGCTTCTTGCCTGAAAATATCAAGGATCCACTGTTATACCGCTCATCTTTAGCGTCTACTTTAACGGCAGGCCTGGAGCTTGCAAAACAAGGGAAGTTAGAGATCAGACAGGACGGATCGTTTCGTCCAATTTACATGCGCACTGCCAACCGCGCACCGATAGAAGAACAAAGTAACCAAGAGGAAAGCCAAGGGAAAACTCATGACACCGGAACAAACTGAACAGCTTAGAATTTTGGAGGCGATGTTATTCGCATCAGCCGAACCGCTCTCAACACATGTTATGCACGAACGCTTACCGGGTGATCCTGACTTGGCCGTTCTGCTGCCCGAGCTCAAAACCATGTATGAAGGGCGCGGTATTCATTTGACTGAAGTCGGTGGGCAATGGGCTTTCCGTACGGCGGATGATCTTGGCGATGCGCTCACCATGGAAAAGGAAGTGACGCGCAAGCTATCCAAAGCGGCGTTGGAGACCATGGCTGTGATTGCGTATCATCAACCGATTACCCGCGCTGAAATCGAAAATATTCGCGGTGTGGCCACGCATAAGGGCACGCTGGATACGCTCATGGAGATCGGCTGGGTGAAGCCGGGCCGTCGCCGTGAAACGCCTGGCCGTCCATTGACATGGGTCACCACAACCGACTTCCTTGATCATTTCGGGCTGGAGAGTATGATGGACCTACCGGGGCTGGATGATTTAAAAGCCTCTGGCCTGCTGGATCGCAGACCCGCTATTGATACAATCCCTGATACAGGTGATTTGTTTGATAGCGCTGATGTTGATGCAGCAGAAGCATTGGCTGATGATGACGCCGAAGGCGGCTTTGATATAGGCGCCCAAATAGATGAAAGTATAGACGAAGAGGACGAAAACTAATGGCACCGAGCATTTGGCAAATTTTAATTGTTGTTGTCCTTGTGCTTCTGATTTTCGGAGCAGGGCGCTTGCCACGCATCATGGAAGACGTTGCCAAGGGCATCAAATCCTTCAAAAAAGGAATGTCCGAAGATGATGCACCAAAAAAGGTTGAGAAACAGAAAGACGAGTAAAGCATGCTCGACTTTGGACTTCCAGAACTTCTGATTATTGCCGCGATTGCAGTTTTTGTGATCGGGCCAAAGGATATTCCGAATATTATGTATGGCATGGGTCGTGTGTTCCGCCGTTTTCAATATATGCGCTATGCGTTGTCGCAGCAATTTGATGAAGTACTGAAAGCAGGGGATATCGAAGAGCTACGCAAGGGTGTGAATTTCGAAGCACCCCAAACAGATGAAAAAGCCGCAGATGACGATGAACAAGAGGCGGCCAAACCATGAGCGAGAAAACCTCTAGCATCGCCGGACATTTGATTGAGCTGCGTAAACGCTTGCTCTGGGTTTTTGTTGCAATGGGCATTGGTACGGCGATTAGCTTCTTTTTTGTAGAGCAGATTTACGGCTTTTTGGTTGCACCGCTCGCGGATGCAGGCAGTGACCGTTTGATTTACACAGGTTTGACCGAAGCGTTCTTTACCTACCTGAAAGTTGCATTCTTCGCCGGGGTTTTTCTAACTTTTCCAATTCTCCTGTATCAAATCTGGGCGTTTATTGCGCCGGGTTTGTATAAGAACGAGAAAAACGCTTTTTGGCCGTTTCTTGTGGCAACGCCTGTCTTATTTTTCCTGGGTGGCGCGACAGTTTATTACGGCGTTATACCTTTGGCATGGCCGTTTTTCCTTAGCTTTCAAAGCACGGGATTGGAAACAGCTTTGCCCATCCAATTAGAAGCGCGGGTGAGTGAGTATCTCGATCTAATCATGACGCTGATTTTTGCGTTCGGTTTGTGTTTTCAAATGCCTGTTTTACTCACGCTTTTGGGGAAGGCGGGTATGATTACGGCTGATACGCTTGCCCAAAAACGCAAATATGTGATTATCGCTGTCTTTGTAGTGGCAGCCTTTATCACGCCTCCGGATGTGATTTCCCAAGTCGGTTTGGCTATCCCCATGCTTTTGCTTTATGAGCTTTCGATCCTGCTTGTCCGTATGGTATCCTCAAAACCCAATGTGTCCGCAGAAACTCTACCAACAGAAAATTGAACTGGAAGGCTATATTCCTGATGCCGGTCAGGAGCGTGCTGTTGCTGCGCTCGAGCGTTTGAAAAACGAACTCGTTCATCCTGAAAAAAACTTTTTAGGACTCAAGAAAAAACAAACACCCAAAGGTGTCTATATGCATGGCGGTGTTGGGCGCGGTAAATCCATGCTGATGGATATTTTTTACCAAAGCGTACGTGACAAATTAAAAGCCCGCCGCGTCCATTTCCATGCCTTTATGATCGAAACACACGATTGGTTGCACAAACGCCGTGGGGATAAGGTCGATACAATTCTCCCTGATTACGCGAAGCATGTCGCCAAACATACAAAAGTTCTGTGCTTTGATGAATTTTATGTGACTGATGTGGCGGATGCGATGATTTTGGGGCGCTTGTTCACGGCGCTGTTCGATCGGGGCGTGGTTGTTGTGTCCACCAGCAACTGGACACCAGATCGTCTCTATGAAGGCGGTCTGCAACGTGATCGTTTCTTGCCGTTTATCGCATTGCTCAAAGACCGTATGGAAGTCGTTCATCTGGACTCAGATAACGACTACCGCATGCTCTCGGGCGAGGTGTCAGACGTCTATTTCACACCGCTTGGGAAAATGGCACAGAACAAGGCCGATAATTTGTTTGCGGGTTTTACCGATTGCGCTGAAGTGACAAGCGAAGTTTTAAAAATCAAAGGACGCGAGATACAGGTTGAGCGCACTGCCGCAGGGGTCGCACGATTCACCTTTGCATATCTATGCGAACAGCCGCATGGGGCTGAGGATTATCTTGCGATAGCCGATAAATATCACACTGTGTTCCTCGAAGGTGTGCCCAAAATGGGCTATGACCGTAAAAACGAGGTAAAACGGCTGATGAACCTTATCGACATTTTATATGACAACAATATCCGTCTGGTGGTGACGGCAGACGCCAGCCCTGATAAACTCTATTACGGTGATGATCACGCGTTTGAATTTGAACGCACAATCAGCCGTTTAACGGAAATGCAAAGCCTCGCGTATTTGGAGAAAACAGAGTCCTGATGTTCGGTTTTTTTAAAAAATCAAAGCTGAAAAAGAAACAAAAGCGTGATCCCAAACGTTATGAGGCAGAAAAAGCTATTGCCGAAAAGGGCGATGAAAAAAAACGTTTAAGCCTTGCCAAAAACTCCAAAACGCATCAGGAAATTCTCTACTACCTCGCTGAGAAAGATCCGAGCCCCGATGTGCGATTGGCCGTTGCGAAAAATGCATCTGCACCGCTTCATATTTCTGCGCTTCTTGCAGAAGATACAAATATTGATGTGCGTATGGCGTTGGCGGGTCGGCTTGTCGATTTGTTGCCTGAAATCAGCAGCGAAAAACACTCCCAGTTTTACGCCTATGTTGTTCAGGCTCTGGGCACGCTCGCACTCGATGAAGTTTTGAAAATCCGCAAAGCTTTATCGAGCGCGCTGAAAGACCACGCCCATACGCCGCCGAAAATAGCATCACAATTGGCGCGTGATTTGGAACGTGAAGTGGCCGAACCGATTTTACGCTTTTGCGCCGCGCTCTCCGATGATGATTTGATGGATATTATCAAACAGCATGAGGATAGCTGGCAGGTTGAAGCGATTGCTGCTCGCCCGAAAGTCAGTGAACGTTTGTCGCACGCCGTGATTGAAACAGGGAATGAAAAAGCTGGAACGACCCTGCTCAAAAACGAAGGCGCGAATATCACCGAACTTTTGCTGGAAAGCATTATTGAACGCGCACGCGAATTCCCGGAATGGCATGAGCCTGTGGCCTGTCACAAAACCCTGTCACCCAAAATGGCGAAAGTATTGGCTGAGTTTGTGGATGAGCGTGTGCGCGTGGTTTTAACGGACCGTTCCGATTTTGATGATGAAACATCGGAAGAAATCACACAAATCGTCCGCCGTCGTATTGCTTTTGCAGAAGGAAAAACGGATGAAACCCCGTTCGAACGGGCAGGGCGTTTGGCTATGCAAGGCGAATTGAACGAAGAACTTCTTACTGATGCATTGGGTATGCGTGATTATGATTTTGTGAAGGCTGCGCTCGCCAATCTTGCCAAAACGGACTTGCAAACAATTGATAAAGTCTTTGATATGAAGGCGCCGAAACCAATCTGCGCTGTATCTTGGAAAGCAGGCTTAACCATGCGCACGGCGTTTAAATTACAGCAGGAAATTGGCAAAGTGCCGTCTAAAGAATTGCTGTACCCGAAAGGTGGAACAGATTATCCGCTGTCTGATGATGACATGAAATTCCAACTTGAATTTCTGGGATTAGAAGCGGCGTAAATGAAATATCTTGTTGTTATTCTGGCTCTCATTTTGTCTGCGTGCGCGACACCACCACCCGGCACGCCTGCACAGGAAGAACAACGCGTTGTTCAACCCAATGTGCCGTCTCCGGGTTTCCGACATGTCGATTTTGTTCTGGTCGAAAAATCACAAAACCGCATGTATCTGATGAAGGATGGTAAGGTTATACGCGACTACCACGTGGCTCTCGGCAAAAATCCCTATGGGCATAAGGTCAAGGAAGGTGACGACCGCACACCCGAAGGGCGTTACAATCTGTTTTTCAAAAACCCGAACAGTAAATTTTTCCGCTCTATCATGCTGGATTATCCAAACGAACGTGATGAAAGTATTGCCCGCGCCCGTGGTGTTGATCCGGGCAAACATATTGCGATTCATGGTCAACCGAATGAACATTTCGGGCCGAACGAAGGTGTCTCACAGGCCTTTAACTGGACGGATGGCTGTATTGCCGTGACCAATCCCGAAATGTATGAAATCTGGAAGCTTGTCGATATCGACACGCCGATTGAGATTAGGCCTTAAACTGCTATCCTAAATCTTTGAGAGCACCTGCGATTTCCATTGAAGGCCTTATCATTTGTGAATGATTTTCCCAGTGTAATAATTCTGAGGATATAAGCTTTGAAAAAATTTCTGCGATAGCTGGGCCTTCTAACAATTCTTTTTCCCATTCCTCTGGATCACGGTTTAAAAAGAAAAATTGTAAACCCTGACGCATCGATGTCTCTATGTTAGGCACAGGAGTTTTTTGTACATCACGGAGATCTATCTCCTTGCGTGCAATCCACTCACCGGTAAATCTTGTACTAACGCCATCGGTGACAGGCTCAAAGTTATCGGGGTTTAAATGAAAAATCGTACCGCTTGGATTCTCATCCATGAAAGCTTCTCTACTTTCGAAAAGCATGTAACGACCTTGTCTTCTGCCGCCTATCTGATCAAAAAGTCCACCAGATATACACCCTTCAGTTTTAAGTGCATAACCGAACCCCATCAGCATGTCTTCTCCTAGGCTTCGGTGGGGTAGGGAAATCTCTATCCAATACATTTGTTATCATAATATATATTTATAGGAACTCACTTGTGTTTTGCAAATCTTATCTAATAATTCCTGTTTTACAGGGGCTTAAGGGTGGTTTAATCTCATCTCTCAGAGATTCATTTACGTTCAAAAAAGAGGAAATACATCATGGCACGCAATAAAATCGGACTGGTTGGCGCAGGGATGATCGGCGGAACGCTCGCGCACTTGATTGGCTTAAAGGAGCTGGGTGATATTGCGCTTGTTGATATCGCAGAAGGCATTCCGCAAGGTAAGGGGCTGGACCTCGCCGAAAGCTCTCCGGTGGAAGGCTTCGATGCCGCATACCATGGTAGTAATAACTATGATGTGCTGGAAGGCTCCGACGTTGTCATTGTCACCGCTGGCGTTCCACGTAAACCCGGAATGAGTCGTGATGATTTGATTGGTATCAACACTGGTATCATTCAAACTGTTGGTGAAAACATCAAAAAACATGCACCAGATGCATTTGTTATTGTGATCACAAACCCGCTTGATGTGATGGTCGAAGTGATGCAGCGCGCGACAGGATTTGATGAGAAAAAAGTTGTCGGTATGGCCGGCGTTTTGGATAGCGCACGCTTCCGCTACTTCCTCGCCGATGAATTCGGTGTGAGTGTTGAAGACGTCATAGCCTTCGTTCTGGGTGGGCATGGTGACACGATGGTTCCGCTCACTCGTTATTCCACAGTCGCCGGTATTCCACTGCCCGACTTGGTTGACATGGGCTGGACGACGCAGGAAAAACTGGACGCGATTGTTCAACGCACGCGTGATGGCGGAGCGGAGATTGTCGGTTTACTCAAAACCGGATCAGCGTATTACGCGCCTGCATCCTCTGCAATTGCGATGGCCGAAAGTTACTTGAAAGACAAAAAGCGCGTTCTGCCATGTGCTGCGAAACTCAATGGCGAATATGGTGTTGATGGGTTATATATCGGTGTACCCGTTATCATCGGAAAAGATGGTATTGAGAAAATAATTGAAATTAAACTGAGTGATGACGAACAAAAAATGTTCGATAGCTCGGTCAATGCTGTAAAAGATTTGCTTGCCGCGCTAGAAAAGGTTGCAGCTTAAATTAAGCCATTACTCCACCTGGGCGAGGCTCGGGAGCTGACGGTGTAACATCATCTTTAACAATGGCGGGCTCTGGCTTTGGCTCTTCTGGTGTTTCCGAAACGGCAGAGTCAAACGATTGCGATGTTCCGGTAGGCTTCCCATGAGTAGCATTGGCCGGGTTTGCAGAAACATCCTCAGGGCCTAACTTCTCTTTGCCTGTCCACGCTGTTGTTAACGCCGCAGCTTCTGATT
>JBCCLQ010000080.1:0-8058 GCA_039026795.1 Pseudomonadota bacterium | reverse complement strand
CTAAACACAGGAATCTTCTTCTTCGGATTTGTACCGTTAATTGACCAGGAAGATATCTTCAACATTTTCGATCCAGCCAATCTGGAAGAAGGCGGATTTAGTGCAACAGTAACTGGTCCTGTTAGTATCCCAGGCGCACCTCAGGATGTAGCAAACATCACTCCATTCGCCGGTGGCGAGGGTGGCGAGGTTACACCAGAAAGCTTGAACGAAATTGAAACTGCTGCGGGCTCAGGAACACAGTCAACATGTTGGTCTGATGCCCTGAATTCTGCCGGTGCCGGTGAAGTTTCAAGCTTAAGCGCAGGAATAAGCTTTGAAGATCGTGTTGCTGGTGCAACAGGATGTGCAAGTGGACCTGACAGCAACTAATACAGTTTACGCTTTACCCGGTTAGGGGTAAGACGACATCGAAAACCTCTCTGAGCAGAAGCTCCGAGGGGTTTTCTTTTACATGAGATTTAATTTATTTCGGTAGTAAAACCCAATAACGTCCTTGGGATTTCATTACTCCAGCCCGCTTTTCCGCGAAGTCGCCATAACCCCAGAAAAAATCACCACGCACAGGGCCACGAATTGCGCCGCCTGTATCCTGGGCCACCATTAAACGCCGAATATTCTGATACCCGGGCTTGGGATACTCAATATCAATCCATAAAGGAACACCATAAGGAATAAGCGAATGATCAATCGCTAAAGAGCGTGTTGGCGTTAAAGCAACCCCCTGCCCACCGATAGGACCTTGTCCGTCCAGTTCACGAAAAAAAACATACGATTTGTTGGTGTTCATCACCTCTTCCGCCTGATCAGGATTTTCACTCAACCATGCGCGAATGGACTGCATGGATACATTCTCTTTTTCGATTTCACCGCGCTCAATAAGCTCGCGACCGATCGCGTAATAAACATGTCCATTTTGTCCGGCATATCCAATCCGCATGACAGACCCATCATCCATCTGAACAACACCTGATCCTTGAATTTGAACAAAAAAGGCATCCACCGCGTCATCCACCCAGACCAGAATTTTATCCTGTTCACTTGGTAATCTCCCTGCTTCAATCTCTGCGCGTGTTTCATAAGGTCTTAATCGACCGTCTGATACGCGCCCGGCAATCCGTTGGCCTTTCAATTCATCTCGAAAGGCACCCAAATCGACCATTACCAAATCATCAGGCAGTGCCCGCAATGCATATTGATACGGGCCATGTCTTTCTAATGATCCGTTCAGTGAAGCCTCATAATACCCTGTAAATAAGCCTGTCTCATCGGAGTGATTACTGATTGCATGCGGAACAAAGCTATTTTCAAAAAAAGATTTATACTGCGATACTTCTAAATCTTGAAATTGCTGACATAAATTTTGCCATTTTTGAATATCACCCCACTCCGGGCCTTCTTGAAAATTGGATGTTCGTTTTTGTATCGGTTCACAGCTTCTTAAAAACGCTGTCGCAAAATCTTTATAATTTTCGTCATTCCAATCGGGCAACTCTGAAAAATTCACCGGTATCATCACCAACTTTTGATCTTCCGGCTCTTGAAAAATTTCAGAAGTCGCACAACTCCCGATAAACAAAACAGATAAAGCTATGATAAATAAAAAGCGCATATAAAAAATATACGCGCTTCTATGCATTTAAGTTTCTGAAATCAATTTTATAATTGATGTTTTCTGTGGTTAATCAGGATGCGTCCGGCACAGGCGTTTTATGATCTTCCGGCTCTCCATCGCGTGTTTCCACCAACTCCCATACAGGATCCTTGGATTTCACATCACGAGCAAACACCCAGATATCCTTCATTTCCGTCATGCGATCTGGATCACCTGATATAATTTCACCGTCTTTGTCACGGATAATACATGTTTCATCAGCTGTAAATTGAACTGTGATAACAGCTTTAGTATCGGCCATCACCGCGTCCAAAATTTCCAACTTACGTACGGAATGAATTTCTGTTTCAACTGTTTCGCCATCGTTTTCACGTTGAGTGATAACAGAATCGAAAGCCTTATAGACGGATGGACTCAATAAGTCCTTTAAAACCTCGCGTTCACCTTTTGCAAAAGCTTCAACAATCATAATAAAAGCGCCTTCTGATCCTTGCGCAAAATGTGCAGTCTCAAAATGACGATCGGCTCGCATGATATCGCTCAGCCCCTCTTGCGCCTTTTCGTCTACAGAAACATTACGAGGTAAATCCTGCATGGCCTGATTATCGCCCAGCGAAAATGTCATTTCATCGGCCTGCGGCATAAAACCAGAATTCACTTTATCAGGTTCTTCCTGTGTTTCCTGCGATGTAAACGGATTGGGTCGAGCCGGGCCATCGTCGTGGCCGGTTCCCAAAATACTGCGAAGCCAGAAAACCAGTCCCGCCGCAACCAATGCGTATAATAGAATCTCTGCCGGCACCCTTTTCTCGTCCTTTCGTCTTAAAATCCTAACACACTTTGCTCAATTAACACGAATAGTGCGCTAAGCCTTACGTCACTTGTTTTTCATCGTTGAAAGCCTTATGTGTAACTTAACTTGATTACTTATAAAGGCAAGAGCGGAATTCAAGCAGCATACATATGATATTGTTCATTATATTCATTATAATCCCGTTAATAGAGCTCAGCGTTTTCAGCATGGTCGGGGGCGAACTAGGACTGACGACAACGCTATTACTGTGCTTGGTCACAGCCCTTATCGGCGGATTTATCGTCAAAAAACAAGGCTTGGATACTCTGATGAGAGGGCAAAACGCTATGCGGGACGGCGTTTTACCGATTGAGGAGCTGTTCGATGGCTTTTGCATTGTCATTGCAGGCTCTATGCTTTTCACGCCCGGTTTTTTCACAGATACCTTGGGGTTTGCTCTATTGGTTCCTCAAATCCGCCAAATTCTGCGCCATGAATTGTCTAAACGCATGGAAATTATGACCGATCAGCCACAAGAACCTTATCAAAAAAACCGGAAACCCGATATTATTGACGGCGAATATGAGCGCATTGATGAGAATGCACCCAATAACAAAACTTGAACGAGATCAGAAAGCTGCTATAAGGGTATCTGATTGAAAAATATAGATTTTTTAAGGAAATTTACAAAATGAGTACATCTGAAAAACCGCAAACAGGTGAAAATCAGGATAACCCTCAAGCTCCGCAAGGCTTACCTTTGGTTATTCATAGCCAGTATATCAAGGACTTGTCCTTCGAAAGCCCGAATGCACCACAATCCATGTATACAGGTCAGAATGCGCCCAAGATGGATATTGATATCAATCTGGATGCTGCGCCGATCGAACACGATAAAATCGAGAATTTTTATGAAGTACAGCTGATCCTAAACGTGACAGCAAATCGTGGTCAAAGTACTGTTTTTATTGTGGAATTGGTGTACGCGGCTTCTGTATCTCTGAACAACGTACCGGAAAATAAGCATCATCCGATATTGCTGGCACAAACACCTCATTTTCTATTTCCATATGCCCGTCAAATCATTTCTGATCTGGTCCAACAAGGCGGATTTCCACCTTTGATGCTCAACCCGGTGAATTTCAGGCAAATGTATCTCAATCGTTTTGGCACTGCTCCAACAGGCGATATCAATGAAGAAGTTGAGGAAACCGAAAAAAGCGCTTAAAAGCTTTCATATGAAAAAGCACGCGCAAGATACTGAAAAAACTTAACTATTTCGGAAAATCCACAGTCATTAATAGTTTCGAATTCATCTAAAATTTTATAAAATCTTAATCAGCAAAATTCATAATGGATAAAGAGGGCGTTTTTGCCCTCGCTTGTCTGTGAAAAACGGCAGATCACAAGGGGTCATGATTAAGACTTTTATAGACAAAACCGGAAACGAGGGGGAATCAAGGCTTCAGAAATCGAAAATTTCTGAGGGCGGGAATGTCTTTTTCGCTATGTTCGGCGCCGTTGCGCTCGTCGGAGCGCTGGGTGTCACCGCCACAAGTATTATTCAAGGGCCCATGAAAACCATGGCGGAAGTCAGCCAGCGTGCTGAGGCCGAAGCCGAAATCATGTCCAATATGTCTCTCGCAGCACTCAGCGTCTCTGACATGACAGATCAGGATTGTGATCTGGATGGGATTGTTGAACCAGAACCTTGGGATGCAGGCACAGGACCAACAGGCGGCGGACTTTTACCGACAGCCATTCGTACATCCAATATCAATGACCCGTGGAACACACAATACGGATATTGTGTTTGGGATCACGGAACTGCGATTGATGCCGCAGGCTGTGGCGGCGGGGCGCAAAACCGCCTTCAGGGTGCAGACCCGACCGGCGGCGGCAGTCCTGTCATTGCCGAACAAACTGTTTACGCGATTATTTCTGCCGGTGCCGACAGAACGTTTGAAACTGTCTGTAGTGATTTTGTCGATGCCAACACGGATGGTGATCCCGATACACCACTCGTTCAGGCAAACGGTGATGATTTGGTGATGATGTATAATTATGCCGAAGCATCCATCGCGACGTCATCGAATTGGAGGCTCTCAGCCGGAACAAACGACACAGCCGGAGATTCAACAGCCGAACTCGATCAAAGTGTGGAGCTTGCCGGTGATCAGGTTCAATTGGGCACAACCGGAACAGATACAGGTTTGTTGGATCTATCACAAGGTGGGCTTGGCCTGCCGCAAGACCCGGGCGATGATTCCCTGACAGGCGCTTGTGTCAACGGCGGGCTCAACGACAAACAATTGCGTATCAACACATCAACGACACCGAATAGTTTAGAGATTTGTACAGGGGGTGCATGGACACAGCTAGGTGATACAGTTGGCACGGGTGGATCAACAACGTCCTGTACCAACTATTTTCCAAACGCTGTTAATTTTGACGGCACAAATGATTACTTAACTGCAAATAATATTTCCGGTGCAGTCGATAGCAAACAATGGTCAGGTAGCGTATGGTTTAAACTAAACGAAACTGGCGCTATGGAGATATTTGATACTGATGAGTCATCAGCAGGTGGGGATCATTCCGTTTTACTTCAACAAGGTGGCGCAAGTGATACAATACGAATTGAGGCGAGTAATAGCTCTAACACACGTATTTTAACTGCAACCCACGATGATAATATTAATTACAATGATGGTAACTGGCATCATCTAATGTGGTCGTTTGATTTGTCTGATGGAACACAAACAAATGCACATATTTTAGTTGATGGAAACCCTAATGGACTGACTATCAACACTTGGATAGATGATTTTATCGACCTTGATACGAGTACAAGTGATTGGGTTTATATAGGGCGTGCGGCTGACGGTTCATTATGGAGAGATCACGATCTCGCTGATTACTGGATGGATTTCGGAACATATATCGATTTATCCGACTCATCGAACTTAGCTTTATTTTATAATAGCGCTACTGGTTCCGCGCCGTATCTCGGCGCAGATGGCAGTTTGCCGACCGGAAGTGCACCGGATATTTTTCTTAGCGGTGACACGGATAACTGGCATACCAACAAAGGATCCGGTGGGGGCTTTACTGAAAATGGTGCTCTTACGGGTGCAGGTGCACCGGACGGAACGGTTTGCTCCAGCAGCTCTTGCAACACCTACACCCCGAACCCTGTTCACTTTGATACTGGCGATTACGTAGAAATCGCGGGCGGGTTATCAAATACACCTGACTCTGGAATGTTGACCATGAGTTTTTGGATGTACCCAATACCATTTAGTACTTTCGTGCCTATCAGTGGTGAATTTCCAAACGTGAATAGAATGAGAGTCTATCGTGAAACCAATGATCGACTACAGATGGTCATGGAAAATAGTTCAGGCGCAATGGTTTTAAATGCGCGAACTGGGATAGGTAGTTTAGAACACAATACCTGGAATCACGTTGTGTTTAGCTTAGATTTATCAGATGCCGATAAGTTTCATATTTTTATCAATGGCGTTGATCAAGCCGTCACTCCTACAACTTACACTGTGGGACAGACTATTGATTTCAACTATACATCCGATTTCAGACTTGGTGGAGACGGAAGCGATAGTGATCATTATTTTGCTGATTATTGGTATGATCCGGGAACTTATATAGATTTATCCAATCCATCAAACCTTGAAAAATTCATTACATCTGATGGCAAGCCCGTCTTCCTTGGCTATGACGGTAGCGCCCCGACAGGTGAGAAGCCCGATATTTTCCTATCCGGTCCAACAAACGGCTGGCATGGAAATATGGGAACAGGCGGGGTATCTGCCGAAAATGGAGCTCTAACCGATGCCCCCACGCCAATAACCCAAGGTATCAATTGTGAAAATGCAGACGTCACGGATGGTTTGATCGGTCACTGGAAACTGGACGATACATCAGGTTCCACAATCCTCGATTACTCCGGTAATGAAAATGATGGAACATGGGGCGATGGCACCGGCAATGATGTCACCGAAGAAACCACGGACGGTATCATAGGAAACGCACTCGATTTCGATGGTTCAGATGACCACGTTGAACTCGGGCAGATCGGAGACTGGCGGATCAACAATAACACGACATCCATGTGGATCAGGGCAGAAAGCATTAACGGCTCTGACCAAAATACATTTTTAGGATTTGGGCAATATGATTATCGTTTTGAAATTGATGGACAGGGACACCGTTGTACACCAAATGCCATCAGACTTGATATCAACTCGTCATATTGGCTCTGTTCGACAACACTTGCAGAAATCGGCACGTGGTATCATGTGGCCGCATCCATGAACCACGACACAGAAACTGTGACTTTGTATGTGAATGGTGTCGCAGAAGATATCAACACAACCCACCTCCAAAATCTTGATGTAGCCCAACATCCTAACTCCGGAACTGATCTCGGACGCCGCGAATCAGATAATGATCAGGAATTTCACGGACAAATGGATGACGTGCGAATTTACGACCGCGTACTCACCCCTGATGAGATAAAAATTCTGGCATCGGGTGTTCAGGGCTCCATAGCCGGTGATGGCGTAGCCTACGAAGAAAATTTCACAACCAACCAAACCGTTGAACAAGCCACCGCTTTTGATGCCACTGATGGTGTTTCATTATTGAAGGAATACGGAACTGTTATCACGCGCAACAGTGATGACCACGCAGCCGAAGCCGGTATCGGCTTCCTTGTCGGCGCAACGCCGGCCAATGATGACGAAGCCGGTGCTGCAATTTCCGCTGTGCGTCTTGGTGGGAATGGAGCCACCGGATTGGCGTTTAAAACACAAGGCGCGGATGGTGAATTAAAGCCACGCGCTTTCCTGGACCCAGATGGTGATCTGGGCATTGGCGTCAGTGTCCCCAGTGACGTTGGCGCGAAAGTTCAGATACGCGATACAGGAAACGGGACATGGTCATCCACCTACAACCGTGGACTTTTGGTGAACCCTGGTCTGGATACAGTCACAGCTATAATAAGCGATGGTTTAATCGGATATTGGGAATTGGATGAAACATCGGGGACAACTGCAGAAGATAGTAGCGGAAATGGGCATGATGGAACATATGTATCAATCGATCCTGCAACAGATAGTATTCCCGGACAAGTTGAAAACGCTATTCCCTTTATCGCAGCCAATAACGAATATGTGCGAATTACAGACCACCCAGATTTTGATCTTACTTCCTACACGCTTTCTTCATGGGTAAGAGGTGATAACCCATCTGATGAAAGTGGCTCTCCGAACATTGAAAAAATCGTCTCTAAAGATTTCAATTTCATTCTAAACTGGGATCATAGTGTACAAGGAGGTGCATCATGTGAACACTGGAGCGGAAGTGTTTGGGAAACAACAGGTGACGCTCCTGACCTTTCCGCTGATACTTGGTATCATCTTGCATGCACATATGACTCCGCCTCTCAAGATTTTATCTTTTATGTAAACGGCATCGAAACCAACCGTAGTACATCAGTACCAGGCGCGCAATTGGATGGACAAGACGTTCTAATTGGGCGATGGCAGCTAGGTGACGGATCACATAACATAAATGCTGATATTGACGATGTACGTATTTATAATAGAGCCTTAAGCGCGGATGAAAT
>JBCCLQ010000079.1:0-8308 GCA_039026795.1 Pseudomonadota bacterium | reverse complement strand
CTTTAATGAGATCTTCCGGAATCGCGTAATTCGGACTTTGTGCACTGTGACGCACAATTTCGCGCCGCGCGGCTGGTGTAAAATGAGGACGTAAAAGTCTCATAATTCCAGGAAAATATTTTTCAAAACCGTTGTTAGGCTGTGCCATAGCTTGCTCTTTATCAAAATAAGATCGAAGCTATAACACAATTTTCATATAGTGCAAATAACATGACAAAATTAGAAAAATCTAATTTATTTAGTCGCGGAGCAGGTCATTAATAGATGTTTTGGAGCGGGTTTTTTCATCCACGCGTTTCACGATAACGGCGCAGGATAAGCCAGGTCCTGGATTGCCGTCCGGCAAGTCTTTACCCGGTAGGGTGCCGGGCACGACCACAGAGTAAGCCGGAACACGGCCTACGAAAATCTCACCCGTATTACGATCAATAATTTTGGTGGATGCGCTGATAAAGACGCCCATCGACAGCACAGATCCTTCTTCAACAATCACGCCTTCGACGACCTCAGACCGCGCACCGATGAAGCAATTATCTTCAATAATGGTAGGGCCTGCTTGTAATGGTTCTAAAACACCACCGATCCCAACACCACCGGAGAGGTGCACGTTTTTACCGATTTGTGCGCATGAGCCTACGGTCGCCCATGTATCGACCATTGTGCCTTCATCAACATATGCGCCTAAATTCACGAAAGAGGGCATCAGTACAACGTTTGGTGCAATGAATGCAGAGTGACGCACTGTGCAATTTGGGACGGCGCGGAAACCTGCTTTTTCGAATGCTTCATCACTCCATCCCTGAAATTTGGACGGGACTTTATCCCACCAGTTCGCACCGCCTGGTCCACCGGATATTTTTTCCATCGGGTTTAAGCGGAAGGATAACAAAACAGCCTTCTTAACCCACTGGTGGACAACCCATTCACCGTCAATTTTTTCGGCAACACGAATTTTTCCGTTATCGAGCATATCCAACGTATCAAAAACGGCATTGCGGATATCACCTTCGGTATCGGTTTTGATTCCCTCACGCGTATCCCAACCGTGTTCAATAATGGATTGTAAGTCATCTAGTTGTTCTGCTGCCTGCATCTTTTTCTCTTTTGACAATTTGTTGTACGAAGATCACAATGCATAAAAACAAAGGATCAAACAATGCGCAAGGTTTATATTGTATCGCTGGCTTTGCTGCTTCAGGCCTGCGTCACATCGCAAAATTATCTGTATGTGCCGCCACAAAATGCGGAAGGCCGTCAATGTGTTGAAGCCTGTAGTAAAACGCAGGAAGCTTGTTTGGTTGAAGAAGAGCGTTCCTTGGCGGAATGTGAAAAACAATATCGTTTTGATCAACGCTTATATGGAGACTGTGGGCATGCAAACGGAACCGGTCAACATATCGGCTGCATTGAACCTCAATTCTGTGCGCCGCCAAACACCATCAAATGTTTGAATGCTTATAATATTTGTTATGAGACTTGCGGCGGTGATGTGGTGCCGGAATAAAAATGAAGTGCGCAATCAATTGGAGCGTTGATCATATACGATGGGAAGACGAATTCTCTAAAATTCAAAAATCCAATCTTTTACAAAGCTCATATTATGCCTCAGCCATGTTTGCCTTGCGGGGGCAAAAACTTAAAAGGGGTATAATTCTTATTGACGGTCAGGAAACCGGTCTGGTTCAGATTTTGGAAGCTGGTTTGCTTTGGGATGCTATTCACGCCGTTATTCTGGATCGTGGTCCACTCTGGTTTGATGGTTTTGGCGGGGCTGCACATGTTCAGGCTTTTTTTCAGGAATTTGAAAAACAGTTTCCCAACCGATTTGGTCGAAAGCGCAGAATATTGCCTGAAATAGAAAATGGTCAGACCATTCAAAAAATTTTAGCCCAGTTAGGTTTGAAGAGAAAAGAAAATCAAAAAGGCTATGAAACGATCTGGCTGGATATCACAAAAGAAGAAGATATTCTGAAATCATCTATGCGTAAAAACTGGCGTGGTGCTCTGAATAAAGCGCAGCGCTCTAATATGGATGTTGAGTGGGATCATGATGGACATTTACTCAATTGGATGATTCAGCATTATGCAATAGACAAAAAAATTAGGGGCTTTAGCGGCCCCGCGCCACAAAGTGTGCGTAAAATCGCCGAATTTGCCGTGCAGAGTCAACAATGCCTGATGGGCAAAGCGTGTTTGAATGGTGAGGATATTGCTGGTGTCCTTATTCTTTGTCATGGAAATTCAGCAACTTATCAGGTTGGTTGGACATCAGATACGGGGCGAAGCGTGAGTGCCAATCATTTACTTCTCTGGCAGGCGATAAATGTGTTAAAAAACCAAGGGATTCAAAATTTCGATCTTGGAGGCGTGAACGATGAATCAGCAAAAGGCGTTAAAGAGTTTAAAGAAGGTCTTGGTGGTCAGAGCATTCAGCTTGTTGGCCATTATATTTAGCATTCTTTTATTGCCTTTGACTGCCATGGCAGACGATACGAAATTACAACGCGCCGTTTATGATGTGTACGCAGGCGGCTTTCATGTTGTGAAAGCAGATCTTGATATCGATTTGCGCGAAGCCAACAGATATAGAATGGAATTAACAGCCAACACGCGAGGTTTCATAGGTAAGGTTGCACCGTGGGAAGGCACTTTTACCACCATGGGCTGGTATGACGCCAAAACAAAATCTGCCACTCCGGAAATGCACAAATCCTGGGCGCACTGGAAAGATGAAGATGAAATCAAAGAATACCAGTATAACCGTGATGGAACATTTAAAGAGTACAGAGTGACAGATAAACATCACGAACGTGAGTTACGAGAATCTCCAAAAGAACTCAGTGACAATACAACGGATGTCATGACAGCAGCTCTCGAAATTATGAACACCATGCCAGAGAGTGGAAAATGTGAGGGCGAATCTGAAGTATTTGACGGTAAACGTCGTTTCAAAATGATGTTTGAAGACGAGGGCATGACGGAGTTGAAACAATCCCGATACAATATTTATTCAGGTCCTGCTGTGAAATGCATTGTACGGGTAGAGCCTCTGGGCGGCGCATGGCATAAAAAGCCTCGTGGCTGGATGTCTATTCAAGAACAGGGCAAAGAAAATGGAAAAATGCCAACAATCTGGATGGCGAATTTGACCGAAGGCGCTCCCGCAGTTCCGGTTAAAGTTATGGTGCGATCAAATTATGGTGCACTTGTGATGCACATGACGCGATACGAAAATGGCGGACAAACTATTCTGGCGGAAAAACAAGTAGACGATGATGAGTAATGATCAACCTTTGGCGGTTTTAATCCTTGCTGCGGGCAAGGGTACGCGTATGAAATCCAAGACACCAAAAGTTCTGCATAAAATTGCGGGTCTTCCAATGATTCAGCATGTTTTGAATGTAGCAGAGGAATTAGAAGCGGATAAGATTATTACTGTTATTGGCCCTGATATGGATGCGGTACGTGAGGCTGTATCGCCACATGAGTGTGTCATTCAGGAACAGCAAAGTGGAACAGCGGATGCTGTCAAATCCGCTTTGCCCGTTTTAAGCGGCTTTAAGGGAAGTGTTCTGGTGCTCTATGCCGATGTTCCTTTATCGAGTGCACAGGGATTACAGATGTTGATCGAACATCATGAAAGCTCTGATTTCGGTGCAACAATTATGATGATGGTGCCGCCGGATCCAACCGGATATGGCCGTATTGTTCAAAATGAAGACGGAACATTAAAACATATCGTTGAACAAGCTGATGCAAATGAAGCGGAACAACAAATCCGTCTCGTGAATTCAGGTATCATGATTATTGACGGTGCCAAATTGACGGATTGGATTTCTCAAATTGAAAGCAAAAATGCGCAAGGTGAATATTATCTAACTGACTTACCAAAAGTTATTCAAGCCGATGGCGGTACGTGCGGCGTTGTGCGGGGTCATTATTTGGAGTTACGCGGGGTCAATTCGCGTGCACAATTGGCAGAGCTGGAAATATTTGCGCAAAACCTTTTGCGGCATGATGCGATGGATCGTGGCGTGACGTTTTTAGATCCTTCCAGCGCTTACCTATCATGGGATACCAAGATAGGCAAAGATGTCACAGTCGGACAAAATGTTGTATTTGGTCCGGGTGTACAAATCGATGATGATGTTGAAATACACGCTTTTTCTCACATAGAAGGTGCGCATATTCAAAGCGGTGCGAGCGTTGGTCCCTTTGCCCGTATTCGACCAAAGTCTGTCATTGAAGAAAACGCATCGGTCGGAAACTTTATTGAAGTGAATCGTTCAACAATGAAGTCAGGATCGAAAGCAAAGCACGTGAGTTATGTTGGCGATGCTGTCATCGGATCAGGTTCCAACATTGGTGCAGGAACTGTCATTGCGAACTACGACGGATTTAACAAAAACCATACAAGTATTGGTGATGGAGTCTTTATCGGATCAAACAGCACACTGATTGCGCCTGTTAATATAGGTGATAATGCAATTGTTGCCGGTGGGTCTGTGATTGCTAAAGACGTCAAAGACAATTCAATCGCTATCGAGCGCAACGAACAAAGAGCTATTGAGGGCGGTGCGATCAAATATCGTGATCGCAAATCCAAAACAAAAAAAGCGTCTTAATGTCCATAGTGGCTATGGACATGTTGTTTGGAAAATTCAGGCGGCATGACATTGGCTGAAAAATAATCAAGTGTCAGCAGATTAGAGAAGATTACGATTTCTGCGACAACCATCATGATTAGTATAGATCGCTTAAATGTCATGCGTGATGATGATCTGCGCGATGGCTTGCCGTAAAACATATTTATAATGATCATGTGAAACGCAATAAAACAGAAGATGTAAAAAAACATCTCGGCATCTGATGAAAACATGACAGAAAAGCGATCGGATAAATCGCGTAAAGGCATCATCAAAGTTTCAGGAATTTGCACTATTGTCTCCCCCAACGTCTTAGAGTGTCATTATATCGGTTAAATTATTCTAAAAACAAACGTTGAAAGCTTGAAACAGGCTGAAAAATATTGTGAATGGCTTTCGTCGGCAATTCTGAATAAGGTCGGAATATGTGCGGAATTATAGGAATAATCAGTCAAAATCAAGCATCCAAAAGGCTTTTAGACGGCCTGAAGCGCTTGGAGTACAGAGGCTATGACAGCGCGGGTATAGCAACCCTTGTTGATGGTCAGATCGGCCGCAGGCGGGCGAAGGGTAAGCTTGTGCACCTCGAACAAGAGATTCAAAATGCGCCCTTGGATGGGACAATAGGGATTGGCCATACGCGTTGGGCAACCCACGGAGCAGCCACGGTAGATAACGCGCACCCGCATGCGACTGAAAAGGTAGCGGTCGTGCATAACGGCATCATTGAGAACTATGCAGAATTGAAATCAGAATTGGCACAAAACCAATGTCGTTTTGAAACCGAAACTGATACGGAAGTTGTCGCTCATCTCATTACTTATTACTTGAAGCAGGGTTTAAGCCCGCAAGAAGCGACAGACAAAACTCTAGAACGCCTGGAAGGCGCTTTTGCTTTGGCCATTATTTTTTCAGGTGAGAATAATCTTCTTATTGGCGCGCGGCAAGGCACACCGTTGGCCATCGGATATGGCGATGGTGAAATGTTTATTGCCTCTGACTCTTATGCACTTGCACCTCTAACAAAAAAAATCAGTTTTCTGGAAGATGGTGATCGTGTGCATATCAATCGCGAAGGTGCACAAATCTATACCAACGACAATCAGCCAACGGAACGGCCAATTCGCATTACGGCACAAAGTGGTGCAACAACAGGCAAGGGCAATTACCGTCATTTTATGTTGAAAGAAATTCATGAACAGCCGTCTGTGATTGGTGACACACTGAATTCTTTTGTGAATCCGGCAACAGGTGAAATCTCAATCCCACAGGACGTTTTGGAAGCCTTGGATAAAGCGCCACGCATTACGATGGTGGCGTGCGGTACGGCCTACTATGCTTGCATGGTCGCCAAATATTGGTTTGAACAAACCGCGCGTGTACCGTGTGATATTGATATCGCCTCCGAGTTCCGTTACCGCGAAGCACCTCTGCCTGAAAACGGCGTAGCAGTCTTTATCTCCCAAAGCGGAGAGACGCTGGATACGCTTGAAGCCATGCGCTACTGCAAATCCCAGAACCAGACTATTTTGTCGATTGTGAATACGATTGAGAGTACGATTGAACGTGAAAGCGATTTGGTTTTACACACACTGGCCGGTCCCGAGATTGGTGTGGCGTCAACCAAGGCCTTTACGACACAGCTCACAACACTGGCTTGTATTGCTCTTGCGCTGGCGAATAAAAAAGGATCCATAAGCGAAGAGCAATCCAACCAGCTGGCAGACTCTTTACGTCATTTACCGACACAAATAGCGGAAGCCTTGAAACCGACATCCGATATATCTGAAAATATCGCACGCGATATTTTTGAATCATCCGATATGCTCTATCTGGGGCGTAATCTTCTGTATCCGCTGGCGATGGAAGGCGCCTTAAAGCTTAAAGAGGTTTCTTACATCCATGCCGAAGGTTACGCAGCCGGTGAATTGAAGCACGGTCCAATTGCGTTGATTGATGAACATATGCCGATTGTGGTTTTAGCGCCCGGCAATGATCCGTTCTTTGAAAAGACTGCGAGCAATTTACAAGAAAATGTCGCACGCGGTGCAAAGGTGCTGTTGATTTCCGATTCTTTGGGGCATGAGAAGCTTAAGGATCATGTGACATGGGGTTTAGAGATGGGTGAAGCCGATCCATTTGTTGCGCCGATTCTCTATTCCTTGCCTATACAGCTGCTGGCCTATCATGTCGCCGTGACTAAGGGAACGGATGTCGATCAGCCTCGTAATTTGGCAAAATCCGTTACGGTGGAATAAAAATGCTTTATATTTCCATAATTTTATAGTATAAACCCTTTTTATTTAAGAGGTTATTTTCATGAGTAAAGTTTCTTGGTTTAGAAGAAACGCTGATTGGATTTTAGCTACTCCAGTTTGTTTAGGTGTGGCGTGTGTTGCTGTGGATTTCGTAGCGGGTAAAAACGAATCTCCTTTAAATGTCGACATATCCTTTCTTTCTGAAGCCCCTCCTGTAGCCACCATTTACAATCATCGTGCCCAGCTTATGGATAGCGGAATGACTGAACGTGAAGCTGAGGTGGAAATTGTACGCCACCTTTCTGACCCTGAATTAGCTGATTTACCTAATGATGTCTTGGCGGACTTTATTGATTCTATTGTTGGACGATCCCATTTTCCACTTTTCTCCATGGCTTCGGGTCAAGATCTTGTAAAAAACCCTGAAGAATTAGAGAGGCTATATACTGAGTTTTCTAACGATCCATCTTTAACTTACTGGATGAATAGAGTGAGTGTTCAACTCATGGATCAACTATCATCTGATCCAGTTTTGTATGATGCGCGAATGAGATGGCATCTTGAGGAAGGTGAAGAAGGTTTTTTAACTTTAGATGATCGTTTAGATATTCTAAATCATGTGTCAGCGTTGGTAGTTTCGACCTTCCAAGCCAACTTATCAGACCATAATCTATCTCCAGATGTAACTATTGAGCTTTCTAGCTTTAAAGATTCTAATGATAACCTAGTTACACATGGAGATTATAATCGCTTTAGCGGGAAAATATTAATTTCAGAAGATACACTCTTTCAGATTTTTTCAAGACCACTAGAGGTAGTTATTCATGAAACAGTCCATCATGTCCAAAAGGAATTGGGACGAATGGTTAGAGAGGCAGAAATCGAGTTTGATAGTCCATTCTATGCCATCAGTGTGATTTATGAACGAAATTTAAATTGGGGTGGTTACCTAAATTCAGACCAACACGGTTTTGAAGCATATCAAGCCAATGTAGTAGAGCAGCACTCCAGAGATTTAGAGAGCTTAGCTATTTATGCAGGTTTATTTGATGGAGCTGATAACGCATTTTCAACCGAGCTAGGTCAGGTACTGACGATTTCCTATGAGATTGTAAGAGGTACACTAAGTTCTGATAATGAGCAATATGAGCAATTTATTGATGTTATGCATGGTGTTTTTGATGAAACTTTACCAACTCTTTCAGGTGAAGATATGAACAGAGCTCTTTTAGTAAGAAGAAAAATTTTCCCTGACTTTGGTTTGTTCTAAAGAAAATTTTTATATTTCCATAATTTAAAATATTCTCAAGTTATCCTTATGTTTTCGCCAAGTAAAAGTGAAAAATACTATATAAATCAATAGCTTTTACCGAAGTAATTTTTCTACTTACTTCGATTTTTCTT
>JBCCLQ010000078.1:0-8414 GCA_039026795.1 Pseudomonadota bacterium | reverse complement strand
TATCATGTTGTTTTTGTCCCATGGCTAATGGGCATAAGGGCATTGAAGTTGAAAGTCCAGCTATTCTGCGGCAATTTTGGATGACTTGCCGGGCTGTAAGGATTTCAGCTCTTCAACGAAGGAATTGAAATCTTCGGGCTTGCGGAAGTCTTTATAAACAGAGGCATAACGGATATAGCCAACGATATCGAGCTCAATGAGCGCATTCATCACCAGTGATCCAATTTTACCGGATGGGATTTCCTGATCACCCAGGCTTTCCAACTGACGAACAATACCGCTCACCGCTTTTTCAATTTGATCGCTATCCACAGCGCGTTTGCTCAAAGCTATTTGCATAGAACGTGTGATTTTATCCCGATCAAACGGCTCACGTTTATCACCGCTTTTTAAAACCGTGATATCTCTTAATTGAATACGCTCGAACGTCGTAAAACGCCCCCCACAAGCAGAACAGGCTCTGCGCCGACGGATAGATGAATTATCGTCTGTCGGACGAGAGTCTTTGACTTGCGTATCTTCACTGGAACAAAACGGACACCGCATGATGAGCTATTGATCCTCGTTAAAATTAATAAGCGCTGTCATAAATCGGGAAGCGTGCACAAAGTGCCTTAACTTTCGCCTTCACGGCTTTCTCAACCTCTGCATTTCCTTCAGGGCCATTTGCCACAAGACCGTCCAGAACTTCCAAAATCAGCGCGCCGATTTCTTTCCATTCGACGGGTCCAAAACCGCGTGTTGTGCCTGCTGGTGTCCCCAAACGAATACCGGATGTCACAAATGGTTTTTCCGGATCATTTGGTACAGAGTTCTTATTACAGGTAATCCCTGCATGCTCCAACGCCAAATCCGCATCTTTACCGGTTAAGCCTTTCGGGCGAAGGTCAACAAGCATCATGTGACAATCCGTTCCGCCAGACACAATATCAAGGCCCCCTTCTTTTAAGGTATCTGCCAGAATACGCGCGTTATCCAATACAGCCTTTGCATAGGCCTTAAATTCAGGCTGAAGCGCTTCACCAAACGCCACAGCCTTCGCTGCAATAACATGCTCGAGCGGTCCACCTTGAAGGCCAGGGAAAATGGCTGAATTTAGTTTTTTGGCTAAATCCTCATCATTTGTCATGATCACACCACCTCGGGGGCCACGCAATGTTTTGTGCGTTGTTGATGTCGCAATATGTGCATGCGGGAATGGGTTCGGATACACACCACCGGCAATCAGGCCTGAATAGTGAGCCACATCACAAAAGAGATAAGCATCAATCTTATCGGCAATCTCTCTAAAACGCTTAAAATCGATCACTTTGGAATAGGCTGATGCACCAGCAATAATCATCTTCGGCTTATGCTCCAGAGCTATCTTCTCAACTTCATCCATATCGATGATGCCGTTATCATCAATTCCATAGGGAATAGCTTCAAACCATTTACCAGAGAAATTGACGGGGCAACCGTGCGTCAAGTGACCGCCATGCCCTAAATCCATACCCATATATTTATCGCCAGGCTGAAGCAAAGCCATAAACACGCCGAGATTGGCATTGGCACCAGAGTGCGGCTGAACATTTGCGAACTTACAGTCAAAGAGCTTACAGAGACGCTCAATGGCGAGTTCTTCTGTCTTATCAACATTCTCGCAGCCCTGATAGTAGCGCTTGCCCGGATATCCTTCGGCGTATTTATTGGTCATGACAGAACCCTGAGTTTCCATCACTGCTTTTGAAACAATATTTTCAGACGCAATCAATTCGATCTGATCTTGCTGACGCTGATGCTCGTCATTGATGATGCCTGCCACCTCAGGATCAACTTGGTCTAAATTTGCGCTAAAAATATCATCCATCATCATCTCTTCCGCTGTGTTGCTCATAATGTCATACCCTTTCCATCGTTTTATTTAGTTTGTTAACACGCCGTTCATGCCGTCCACCGGCTTCAAACTCCGTAGTTAGGAATGTATGTAAACAATCCATCGCGACAAGTACCCCTGTTGTTCTTGCCCCCAGGCAAAGCACATTCGCGTTATTGTCTATGCGTGTGAGGCGCGCCATAGTCGAATTGGTACAAACGGCGGCACGAATATCAGGGTTGCGGTTCAATGCCATGGATATACCAATGCCCGACCCGCAAATCGCTATCCCGAAATCAGCCTGTCCGGACGCTACGAATTCGCCCAGTTTATAACCATAATCGGGATAGTCTACAGACTCGTTCGTATGCGCACCCAGATCAATCCAATCCACATCCACGCCTTTATATTCAGCTTGAATCTGTGCTTTCAAATCGACCCCGCCATGGTCGCTTGCAATCGCTACTTTGATCGTCATGCCTTTATATATGGGAGATTCCGTCAAATTATCAATTATTTTTTCTCAAAACACACAGATCACTTAGATTTTCTTCTTTCAGCAGGAACGAACGACGACGAATACACTAGCTATTTTAGGAGTGAAGTGACGCCCTGAAAGAAGAAAAGAAAGTGATCAAATCAATCCTTTTTTGCGTAATACATACTCTAATCTCTTGATAGCATTGCGCTTCAGGATATCTTCCAGCGTTCCGGCAGGTCCCTGAGTGCTCACTTCCGTGAGCGTTTTGGCATCCATGGCAGAGACCCGGATAACATTGCCGACGGGTCTGTATTCAACGATAATCTCCCGTCCGGCTAATCTGTCAGTCATTTTGATTTTTACAGATTGCTACCTGAATCGTCTTCAATAGACGCCAAGCCCGTAAATTGGCTTTGAGATGACCAGAAACGCTCAAACATTTGCATGGTTTTATTGCTTTCTGAAATGCGGTCATCACTCAGTTCAGTGCCCTGAATTGCGGCCTCGTGACGCGTAAACATATCGGACAATAGCTGATAGAGTTCTTTTCCTTTGTCAGATAGTTTTACACGAATGGAGCGCTTGTCATGAACGGAGCGCTCTTGTTCGATATATCCATTTTCAGCCATTTTCTTGACGTTGTAAGATACGTTGGAACCCAAATAGTAGCCGCGAAGTGTCAATTCACCAACCGTCATTTCATCATGACCGATATTATACAAAATCATGCTCTGGACGTTATTGATGTCTTGTATACCTTTACGGTCCAATTCAACTTTCACAACATCCAGGAAATACCTGTGTAGGCGTTCGATCAACTGGATGGCTTCAAAATACGGTGTCGTCACGGGACTTAAACTCCTAATGATTCATAATATTTTCACAGATTGGACGTTTCATTTTAAATTGTAAAGAGCTTCTTTATCTTCTCGACAGCGAGCTCTCTTTCCCTTAAGACATGGCGGTATGAAACAAAAAAGCCAATTTGAAATTCTAAAATCAGGCCTTAACGCCTTTAAGCCCGATGTACCCAAACCGGATATGCGCATGCGAAGGCTGCGGCGCACTGAAGGGCTTCGCAATATGATGCGTGAAACGCACATTAGCTCGAATGACCTGATCTACCCTATTTTTGTTGAAGAAAACGCCATTGAACGTGCGCCGATTGGTTCCATGCCCGGTGTTTTCAGGGAAACGGAAGCCACGTTATCTTTGGCGATTAAAGATACGGCCAAACATAATGTTCCCGCCGTCGTGCTTTTTGGCGTTTCTCATAACAAAGACCACACTGGCTCAGACAGCTTACATGCAAACGGTCTTCTGGCCCGGATGATCGGAGAAGCTAAGGATGCCTCTCCTGATACAACGATCATCGCTGATGTCTGTTTTTGTGAATATACCGACCACGGTCATTGTGGGGTTTTGGATCACAACCATGATGTCGATAATGATCGTACGATCGAAAATATCGCTATTCAGGCTGTGATAGCAGCCGAAGCAGGCGCAGATATGATAGCGCCCTCAGGCATGATGGACGGGCAAGTCGCCGCCATTCGTTCGGCATTGGATGAAAGTGGTTTTTCACATCTGCCGATCATGGCTTATGCTGCGAAATTCGCATCTGCTTATTATGGACCTTTCCGGGATGCTGCAGGGTGTTCTTTGGGCAAAGGCAATCGCAAAACCTACCAAATGGATCCGGCCAATATCCGCGAAGCTGTCCGTGAAGCAGAAATGGATGAAGTCGAAGGCGCTGATATTCTTATGGTCAAACCGGGAATGGCGTATCTGGATGTTCTCGCACGGTTACGTGATGAAACAAACTTACCGCTAGCTGCCTATCAGGTCAGTGGTGAATACGCCATGCTCCAATATGCAGCGCAGGCCGGAGCTATTAATTACGATGATGTGATGATGGAAAATCTTTTGGCATTCAAACGCGCTGGTGCTGACCTTATTCTGACATATTGCGCTCTTGATGCTGCAAAAGCTCTTGATAATGTGGCGATAGGTTAAAAATCTAATCTTTCTCACCTTGCCGCTTTTTTACTGAACCGTTAGACTGGCTACAAATAGTATGATTCAGTTGATTTAATCATATTTCACGCAATATTAAGACAGGATATCTTACTCAGGCGCGTTTCATGAAGTTTGTCGGTATATTATTGGTATTCGTTTGCACGTTTGGTGGCTTGCTGGTTGCCATGGGCTTCGACATGGCATCGTTCATGAAGCTTATGACCGTGATAGCAAAGGCCTTTACCGGAGAATTTATCATAATCTTCGGTTGCGGACTGTCTGCTTTTATTATTGCCAATTCAAGCGAAACAATCAAAGGGTCAATAAAATATCTCGGCGCAATCTCTAAACCTGCTGCCTATTCAAAGGATGACTATATTGAATTGCTCAGTATGTTATTCACTGTTTTCAAGTTGGCACGCACAAAAGGTTGGTTGTCTTTGGAACAGCATATTGAAAACCCTGAAGAAAGTTCCTTATTCGAACAGTTCCCATCTTTCAAAAATAACCACCATGCGCTTGTGTTCTTTTGCGATTATTTACGCATTATCTCTTTAGGAAACGACAATCCGTACCACATGGAAGCTTTGATGGATGAGGAAATCGAAACAATCGAGCACCATGAGGGGCATCCAGGGCACGCCGTACAAAACCTTGCTGATGGCTTGCCCGCTTTGGGGATTGTTGCTGCTGTTTTAGGTATTATCAAAACAATGGCTTCGATTAGTGAACCGCCAGAAGTTCTGGGTAAAATGATTGGTAGTGCGTTAGTTGGTACATTCCTCGGTGTTTGGCTATCTTATGCATTCGCCGCACCTATTGCTTCGGCAATGTCAGCAAAAGCTGAAACAGAAGTTATGTATTACAAAGCGATCAAGGTTGGCATGATTGCGTTCCTAAACGGCGCGGCTCCTCAAGTTGCTGTTGAATTTTCGCGTAAATTTTTACCTCATGAGGTTCAACCAACCTTCTTAGAACTTGAAGAGAAACTCAATGAACTCCCCTCACCAGCATAGTAATATAGCTGGGTCGTTTGATTTTGTTTTTTTAGCAGGCGCAAGCGACGACGAATACAAATGGTTATTTTAGGAGCGCGGCAACGCACTAAAAAAGCAAAAGGAAACGACCGTGTCTGATAAAGAAGATGAACTCCAACCAATAATCGTTAAAAAAATTAAAAAAGGTGGCGGCCATCACGGTGGCGCTTGGAAAGTTGCCTATGCTGATTTTGTGACAGCGATGATGGCGTTCTTCCTTCTGCTATGGCTTTTGAACGTAACGACATCCGAACAAAAGGCAGGGATCGCAGATTACTTTGACCCGAACCCCAAAATTACAGACGGCAAAAGCGGTGCCGGCGGCTTATTGGGTGGTCTCACAGCCTCACCGGAAGGCGCGATGACATCAGACACAGCCCCAGTTGTACCAATGCAATCCCAAAATCAGGTGAATCCGGCCCTCCGTCCCGGCAAAACTCCGGGACAGTCTGAAAACCAGCGCAAAGCAGAGGTTATGAAAGAGCAGATGCGCGCTTCGGAAGAGCGAAAATTCCGCGAAGCCAAACGCGCTATCGAGGAAGCCGTCCAAGGCAATCCCGAACTCGAAAAACTTGCGAAAAATATTATGGTGGAGAGCACCCCCGAAGGCTTGCGCATTCAGGTTCTGGATCAGGACGGAGAATCTATGTTTGCACGCGGAAGTGCGCAAATGTATGAAAAAACCAAAGCGCTAATGGGACAGATAGCGCTCATTATTAAGGATATGCCGAATGAAATATCCATTCGTGGGCATACAGATGGTGTTCCATACGGTCCTGGTGCTACATATACGAACTGGGAGCTATCAGCTGATCGTGCAAACTCAACACGCCGAGTCCTAATCGAAGCAGGCATTGCAGAAGATCGTTTAAACAACGTCGTTGGTAAAGCTGACCGAGAACACCTTGTTCCCGAAAATCCAGCTGACGCTAAAAACCGTCGTATGAGTATCGTTCTCATCCGCGAAGAAATTACCAATCCGGAAGTCTACGATTATATTGATGAACGCTTCGCAGATGAAAATGAAACACTGGAAGAAGATGTCCCCTATTTCGAAGAAGATATACAGCCAGTTACTCCCGAAGAACCGCTTTACGAACCAACACCAGGTGAAGTTGAATTCCCGTAAGACCAAAGCTGAGGGTAAAAGATAAAACAGGTTTAAGTTCTAAACTCTGACATGCTAGTTTTATCAAATGTTTAAGACTAATCCTGAATCCGGCAATGTGATTTTTCTGATCTTAATTGCAGTAGCTCTTTTCGCGGCACTGTCCTTTGCCGTAACAGAATCCACGCGTACCACCCCGGGTGATACGATGAGTGAAACGCGCAACCTCGATTTGTCTCAACTCACGCAGTATGTCTCTATGATTAATCTGGGTATGACGCGGTTGCAAAGCCGTGGTTTTACGACTGATCAAATTACCTTTTGTAACGGCGGGACAACCTGCGACAACAACCTTGCTTCACAAGGCGTTGATATCTGCAGAACAGGAGAAAACTGCCTTTTTGCAGGTGAAGGCGGAGGCGTTATTTTTCAAGAATTACCGCGCGATTTAGCTGCGGATCAGGCTCCTGGCCCTCTCGTCTTTGTATTTACAGAGTCTGCTGGCAGTGGCTTACCTGCGACCATACGCGCGGAACAAAACTCTGCTGACACGCATTGGATTACAAGAGATGCCTGTTTGAAATTCAATGAAGAGCTTGGCGTAAATCTCACAGCAGGATCTCTAAACGTACGACCCGACTACGAAAGTGCCTATTGTGTCTGCGATACAGCAGCAGCGTGCGTGAGCGCCGGTAGCATAGAGCTTTACTACCTGTAATTTCCGTAATTTGTCTTTTTGGTAAATTTGGCATATAAGTAAGAATGACTTTAGAACTAAAGATACATCTTCTTGTCTTTACTATGGACGATATAAAAAACGTTGGCCGCTTAGTGGCTATTGGTATGCCGGGAGAGTTAGTAACAAGACCAGCCTCAGTTGTGTCAGTTCTAGTAAACGGTACAGATAGTTCAGGAAAATCAGGTTTACTAGATTGTTTAAACAATGAGATTTTCCCTAATGTTCTTTCCATCTCAGGATATCAGCAAGGTAACGCTCCTTTTAATGCAAATGACGGAATAAGTCCTTTATACGGAGAATTTACAGCCGTCAGCTATCTGGAAAGTTCTTTTAATAGAAATGCTCCAAATCCTGAAGACAGGAATACAGGATACAGACTTGTCCAAAATCGTTTTCCGGAAGAAATTGAAAATTTGGGAGTTTACATCCTCGTTAAATCCCCCCACTTGCCCAGAAAAGCAAAAGAGAGCGTTGATAGCTGGCTGAGCAGTCCTAATGAAAGTGATCGTAGAATAGCAAGATTTATGGATCGTATAAGGGTCAGTGACCTTGAAACTACCGGTTTACAGGATGTTTTTGCCTCTTATAACGGCTTTCAGAAAGGATCAGAGTGGCCCCGATTGATTTCGATAGGCATGCGTGATGATATCTTAAATTCACCTTCGATGAACAAAATTATCGCCATTCTTCAAAACACCCCCCATGCGAGGAGTGTTGACTATCTTGGCTCTCATGTTCATGCGCTAAGATCAAAGCCAGCTTAACAAAATTTATTGCTTTTTGGAAAGCCGTTGGGGGGAAGACGGCCGGCCTGCGCGCGGTTACCGACCCAGGGGTTGAGGTCTTCGACAACCGTTTCCCCCGCCCCGTATTTATAGCTCAGACCGTTTTCCCATTTAAAGGTTTTCAAATCCGACAAACCGCCATCTTTGTATTTCTGCAGGATTACACCTTTACCCTTGGTCATTTCCGGCACTTCGGACAGCTCAAAGACAATCATTTTCCGGTTTTGACCAATCACGGCCAGATGATCGTCACCCTCTTCAATCGGATAACACAACTTGGCCTCAACACTGCCCTTCACATTCAAAATCTGTTTACCACCCTTTGTTTGCGCAAGCACATCACTCATCGCGACAATAAACCCGCGTCCATCATCAGACGCCACAACCATT
>JBCCLQ010000077.1:0-8500 GCA_039026795.1 Pseudomonadota bacterium | reverse complement strand
GATTTGTTCGCCTTTATCATTAATAAGAGCACGCACACGCCCCCATTCGGCGCCAACAACGAAGATATCGCCCTGTTTAAGCGTACCATTTTGAATGAGTACTGTAGCGACTGAGCCACGTCCTGTTTCCATTTTGGATTCAACGACTGCGCCATGCGCTTCACGATCCGGGTTGGCTTTCAGTTCCAACACTTCAGCTTGCAGCAAAATGGCTTCTTCTAAAGCATCCAGATTGGTTTTGTTTTTGGCTGAAATTTCGACCGATTGCACATCACCGCCCATATCTTCGATTTGGACATCATGCTGCAGTAAATCCTGTTTGACTTTCATCGGATCTGAGTCCGGTAAGTCGATTTTGTTGATTGCGACGATGATTGGCTTCTCAGCAGCTTTCGCGTGATTAATCGCTTCGATTGTTTGCGGCATGATCGAGTCATTCGCAGCCACAACAATAATCGCAATGTCAGTGACATCAGCGCCGCGGGCACGCATTTCTGTGAACGCGGCGTGGCCTGGAGTATCGAGGAAAGTAATTTTATCATCTGTGCTCGCCGTGATCTGGTAGGCACCGATATGCTGTGTAATCCCGCCGGCTTCGCCAGCCACAACGTTTGCTTCGCGCATCGCATCAAGCAGGGAGGTTTTACCGTGGTCAACGTGACCCATGATGGTCACAACAGGTGGGCGCGGTTTTAGATCCTTTGGATCATCTTCGATACCTTGCACGCCTTCTTCGACGTCGGCTTCTGTTACACGCTTAACCTTATGGCCAAATTCATCAATGATGAGTTCAGCCGTATCAGCATCAATTGTTTCGTTGATTGTCGCCATAACACCCATCTTCATGAGCGCTTTGATGACTTCACCACCCGGTTCGGTCATACGGTTGGCCAGTTCCTGAACGGTAATGGTTTCGGGTAAGATCACTTCACGAAAAACCTTTTGCGCAGGTTCAGCGTTTTGTGCGGCCAGACGTGCTTTTTCACGAGCGCGTTTTTGAGCCGCCAGTGACATACCACGATCACGGTCATAATCTTCGTTCAAGACCTGTGTCACTGTGATTTTACCGCCACGACGACGCTTTTCGGTTGTTTTAGGTTTGGCCGGAGCTTTTTTCAGCTTATCGCGATAGCTTT
Source organism: Pseudomonadota bacterium (assembly GCA_039026795.1). Classification (GTDB taxonomy): domain Bacteria; phylum Pseudomonadota; class Alphaproteobacteria; order Micavibrionales; family Micavibrionaceae; genus JAUHXT01. Next base: position 7,364 of record JBCCLQ010000077.1, on the reverse strand, counting down.
CGGGTTCAGGCGCTCCGCCCGGATTGGCTTGTTTGAATTTTTCCTGCTGCTCTTTTTGCGTACTAAGCGCCGCTGCTTGTTCTTCAGCTTCAATGCGCTGAAGTTCTTCCAGTTCACGCTGGCGCGCATCATCGGCTGTGTCTTTAGCCACAGGCTCTGATGTATCACGCTTGGGCGTCGTGCGTTTTTGGCGATCTTCGGTGCTTTCCGATTGCGCTTTTAAAAGAGCTTGAGCGCGAGCTTCACGTTCCTCGTTTGTAAGTTTTTTGGCATCATCAGTTGCTTGAGCTTCAGCTTCAGCGCGGGATACGCGCTTACGACGTACCTCCACAACCGTACCCTGATCCGAAGACGGCGCTTTGCTCGTTTTTCCCTTCAAGGATAACGTACCACCCTTCAAGGACAGGGGCTTTTTGGGTTTGCTTTCGTCTTTCTTGCTCTCGCTCATATACTCTCTCTAAATTCAGCGCTTTTTGTAGGCGCGTGCTTTGCTCACCTTTGGGCACAAGCTCTTGATATAGCAACGCGCTAGGCATTGCTAGTAGCTTCTGCCGGTTCTGCTTGTTCTTCCATGACACGGGCGGCTTCGCCACCATTATTGTTTGTGTCATTTTCCGGATCATTTTCAGCTTCTGCAGCGGCTGCCGCATCTTCCTCGGCAAACCAGTGTTCACGGGCCTTCATGATCAATTTTTCAGCATCTGTTGTGCTCATGACATCATCACCAACGATTTCAACCAGTTCATCGGACGCCAGATCAGCCAAATCATCGCGGGTTTTGACGCCGCCTTCACCAAGCTTGATGACAAGTTGAGGTGTTAATCCTTCCATTGTGACAAGATCATCAGCAATGCCGAGTTCTTTTTGTTTTTCTTCCATTTCTTTCTGGCGTTCTTCAAGCCAGACAGTGGCACGGTTGATCAACTCTTCAGACACTTCTTCATCAAACCCTTCGATTTCAACCAGTTCTTCTACCGGTGTATCGATCAGTTCTTCGATAGAGGTGAAGCCTTCTGCAATCAGTAAGTGTGCAATCACGTCATCAACATCCAAGGCTTCCATAAACAACGTTGAGCGAACTTTGAATTCCTCAGCACGGCGTTCAGATTCTTCAGCTTCTGTCATGATGTCGATGTCCCAGCCCAATAGCATAGATGCTAAGCGAACATTTTGACCACGACGACCAATTGCCAGTGATAGCTGATCTTCAGGAACAACAACATCCATGCGCTGCTTTTCCTCATCCATCACAACTTTTGCCACTTGTGCAGGTTGAAGAGCATTGATTACCAATGAGCCGTGATCTTCGGTCCATGGAACGATATCAATTTTCTCACCTTGAAGCTCGTTGACAACGGCTTGTACACGGGAACCGCGCATACCAACGCACGCGCCAACAGGATCAATGGTATGATCGTTTGAATACACAGTGATCTTTGCACGGCTACCCGGATCACGGGCTACGCCACGGATTTCGATGACACCGTCATAAATTTCAGGAACTTCCTGCGTAAACAGTTTGGCCATAAGGTCAGGATGGGTACGGGACAGGAAGATTTGAGGCCCGCGCATTTCCTCACGGACTTCGTAAATGATCGCGCGGACGCGGTCACCGTTTTTGAAGTGCTCACGTGGTAGGCATTCATCACGGCGCATCACAGCTTCGGCCTTACCGCCGATATCAACAGTGACATTACCGTACTCAACACGCTTGACCACGCCGTTGATGACTTCACCCACGCGGTCTTTGAATTCCAGATACTGATGAGCACGCTCAGCTTCACGGACTTTTTGAACAATAACCTGTTTCGCTGTTTGAGCGGCGATGCGACCAAAGTCCAAAGGTGGCAGGTCATCAATCAGGAACTCGCCAAGAGCTGCATCTTTTTTGATGCGCTTTGCTTCAGCCAAAGTCAGTTGAGCCACTTCATCTTCAACTTCCTCAACGACTTCGCGGTAACGCTTCAGTTCAATTGCACCGTTTTTACGGTCAATATGTGCGCGGATATCATGGTCGTGACCGTATTTGGAGCGGCCAGCCTTTTGAATGGCTTCTTCCATCGCTTCCAAAACGATCTCACGATCGATGTTTTTCTCTCTTGCAACTGTGTCGGCTACTTGTACCAGTTCCTGCATTTTTTACGTCCTCTTTAGTGTTTGTCTTTTGTTGCCTGTATTAATTCATCATTTAGAACCAGCTTTGCTTTTGAAATGCGTGCCAGTTCAAATTCCAATTCTTCATCTTTGTCCGTTTTGAAACGGATTGTGTCTCCATCAACACCCATAACGATGCCGCGGAAGCGCTTTTGACCGTCAATCGGTGGATTCACTTCCAACTTGGTGTCGAAGCCTGCGTATTTCTCGAAATCAGCGATTGTTTTCAACGGGCGATCAATGCCTGGGGAACTGATTTCCAGTCTGTAAGCACCTGAAATCGGGTCCTCGACTTCCAGAACAGGGGAGATTTCACGGCTGATATTGGCGAAATCGTCAACGCCCATGCGGGAGCCATCTGCGCCTTCAATCATGATCTGAAGCACGTTTGCTTTGTATTCAATCTGAACCAAGCGTGCGCCCATATCGCTTAGAACGGGCTCTATAATCTTTTCAATTTTTGTTTCAACTGTACTCAATGCTTTGTTTTTCCTAACAAAAAAGGCGAGCCGCTAAGCTCACCCTTACATTACGTTCGGATATTTGAAAATAGATATAAGCGTCTCAGGCCCTAAAATCAAGCTTTTCTTTTGAAAATGAAGTAGTGCATGACCTTGGCGCCTTTTGCGCCCTTGGTCTCATATGTGGTGTGAATCCAGTCTTTCGGAGGTGTTTCCCAATCAGATTTTGAGTTAGCTGTCCATTCGAAGGCGGGATGGTGAACCGCGTGCGCGACCATCCATTCAGCCAAATAGGGGACATCCGTGGACATATATAGCAACCCATTTGGTTTCAAAATGCAGGCAAATTCGTTCAAGTTTTTGGTGTTCACGATACGGCGTTTATGATGCTTTGTTTTGTGCCATGGATCAGGATTGAGGATATAGAGTTCGTCAATACTATCATCTGTCAAAGACCGGGCGAGGGGCATGGCATCATCCATGCTGAGCCGCACATTATTAGCTTGTGTTTTGAGGGAGAGCAAAAATGCGCTCATCCCGTTTTTGTAGGGTTCTGCGCCGATATAATTGTAATCAGGATGGCGTTCTATCATTTGTGCCAAACGGTCGCCGTCGCCAAAACCGATTTCGAATATCGTTTTTTGACCGTTTTGAAAGAGATTAAGCGCGCCGTCTTCGTTTATCTTTGCCTGATCAATTGCGTATTGCGGGTAAAGCTCATCGAGCGCTTTTTGACGGGCAGGTGATAGCGGGCGCCCTAAACGACGTCCGAAAAATCCGCGGCTTTCTTCAAATTTTAAAAAGTCTGTTTTAACCAAGTTCTTTTTGGAGTGGTGCAACCAGATCCAGTTTTTCCCATGAGAAACCACCGTCTGCTTCAGCTTCGCGGCCAAAGTGACCGTAAGCGGCTGTGCGGGCATAAATAGGTTTGTTGAGTTGCAAGTGTTCACGAATACCACGCGGGCTCAAGTCCATAGACTTTTGAATGGCCGCTGACAGAGCCGCTTCAGGAACTGTTCCTGTGCCATGCGTGTTCACGTAAACAGAAATCGGCTTGGATACACCAATCGCGTAAGACAGCTGGATTGTGCAACGGTCCGCGTATTCGGCAGCTACAACGTTCTTTGCCAGATAACGCGCGGCGTAAGCAGCAGAACGATCCACTTTACTTGGGTCTTTACCAGAGAATGCGCCACCACCATGAGGCGCAGCACCGCCATATGTATCAACAATGATCTTACGACCAGTCAAACCGGCATCGCCATCAGGGCCGCCAATAACAAAGCGACCTGTCGGGTTCACGTAGAATTCATCTTCAGGGCACATCCAGCCATTTGGCAGGACTTTTTCAATGATCGGACGCACCATTTCGCGAACATCATCCTGAGAGGCGTCTTCGGTGTGTTGTGTTGACACAACAACAGATGTTGCACGAACAGGCTCGCTATCGCGGTATTCCAGAGATACTTGTGATTTTGAGTCAGGTAAAATCTGAGGAAGAGATCCAACATGACGCGCATCAGCCAAATCTTTCAAAATCTGATGCGAGAAGTGAATAGCTGCCGGCATTAAAACATCGGTTTCACGGCAAGCATAGCCGAACATGATTCCCTGGTCACCAGCACCTTCATCTTTGCTTTCGGCTGAGTCCACACCTTGCGCGATATCAGCAGACTGCGCATGAACACGCACATCGACTTCCATGTTCTTCCAGTGGAAGTTTTCCTGGTCGTATCCGATTTCTTTCACCTTTTCGCGGGCGATTTGTTCCATAACATCATGGGTAATGCTCTTTGGTCCGCGCACTTCACCGACCAAGCCAAGGTAGTTTTTGGTTGTCACAGTCTCGACGGCACAACGTGAGAAGGGATCTGCTTTAAAAAATGCATCTACAATAGCATCAGATACCTGGTCGCAAACCTTATCAGGATGACCTTCGGAAACAGACTCGCTGGTGAATGTGAAGTCTTTCAATTGTGTGCTGGGTTGTGGATTTTCGTTTGCGCTCATTGCTGCTACTTGTGCCATGTTTGATAATGCCTGATGTCTATGATTAATAAATAAAGTACCACACGCTAGAGCGCTCGCACGATGCAATCAAGTAAAAAATTTACGCAGAAGCGGCAGTAACTAGGCAGTTTGCATGTTTTTGACCATTGTTTTGATCATTTTCAGCAAATCTTTACGCTGCTCTTCATTTTCAATTTGATAATACGTGCGGATCAGATCAATGGTTTCTTTGCGGTTTACTAGGTCTTCCTGTGTTTCAAAACCAGCTTGACCGCTCTCGGCCATACCCATTGCACCTACTTTTTCATTCATAGATTGCATGTTTTCGTAAAAGAAATTGACCGGAACTTCTAGAATATTGCTGAATTCATACAGACGGCCGGCGCTTACACGGTTTGCACCGTTTTCATATTTTTGGATTTGTTGGAATGTAATGCCGACTGCATCCGCCAGTTTCTCCTGACTCATTCCTAAAAGCGTTCGACGTTGTCTTAAACGTGCACCTACGTATTCATCAATAGAAGAGGCGCGGCCCTTCTTACCGGATGGATTTTTTTTATGATCCAAGTTCATGTCTGCAGTCATGTAGTCCCCAATTCAGCTTACTTAGTTACAAAGTTCGCCCACACATCGAAATATGATAATTAGCAATGACTACAAAGGCATGCAAGCACAGAATTCCTTAGGTTTGCGAAGGTTTGAAAAACTGTTTTGTATGAGTGGGTTATAGAAAATCAAGATTTTCTAATATACATATTTAAGAGAACGATTATCAATGAAAATATGAAAAAACTGAGATTCGCAATTTTATGAAATAGGGTTTTTGACTCTGTTTTTAGCGGCAGGGGATTGGTTAAGGCGCTTTTTTGAAAAAGGTTTGTTTGGGTGATGATACGACCATAGGGATCAATCAATCCAGAAATTCCGGTGTTGGCAGATCGTACGACCGGTACGCCGAATTCAACGGCACGAATAATTGTTTGCATGAAATGTTGGTAAGGGCCTGCGCTATCACCATACCAAGCGTCATTGGTGATATTGACAATCATATCGGGACGTTTTTTACCTCCTTTTGCCATGGCAGGAAAAATAACTTCATAGCAAATAAGCGGTGTTAATTTGTGAGCCTCGGGTATAGTAAGTGTCTGCGTACCTTCACCGCGGATAAAGCCATTGAACTTTACAACGGGTTTTAACGGAATAAACCGCTGGAAAGGTATATATTCACCAAACGGAACAAGATGCGATTTATCGTATAAACCAATACCTTCTTGGTAAGCGTTCAAGATCACCATGCTGTTGTAATAGGACTTTTGGTATTGGTCATGTTCGACCCTCAATGCACCTGCAAGTAAATAAGCTTTGTGCGGAAATGAAGCCAGTGTTTCCTGAATAACGCGGCCTGCGTCCACACTATCCAGAATTTGTGGCGGCATCGCCGTTTCCGGCCAAACGATATATGTTTTGTGATCCGGGTCTTTGGAAGCGTTACTATAGTGTTGGGATAGTGACGCCAGCTCCATAAAGTGATCAGCCAAAAGCTCCGGTTTCCATTTTAAATCCTGCCTGATGTTCGGCTGAACAACGCGCACGCTGGTCTTTGTATCGTAACGCGTTGGATTGTTATCAAGCCGCATCGCGCCATACAGATAAACGGCTAGAATGCTTGCGAGCATCAAAAATAATGTCAGTGCACGTGTGTTCAGGGAGTGTTTGGAGACAAGTAGATATCCGGGAAATGCAAGCCAAATAATAGTGAATAGTGTTAGAGCATACATGCCAAACAGGTTCACAATTTGTAGAATAGGCAAACTCGCGATCCATGTGTGGCCGTAAAGATTCCAAGGGAAGCCAGTAAAGATATGTCCGCGTATCCATTCCGAAGTGGCTAACATGCCTGCAGAAAATAAAAAACCAATGAGTGAGCGGGGATCAGAAAATTTACGAGCCAAGGCCGTAAATAGAGCTGTAAAAATCGATAATAAAATAGGCAATCCGATAACAGCCAAAGGCCAAACCCAACGATAAGAATTACCTTCCACCAGTAAAGCATTCCCAACCCAGAAGAGGCCGTGTAAATGATATCCGAGGGAGAAGAGGAAGCCCATCAGCGCTGCTGATTTTATGTGTTTAGTACCTGCGTAGAAAACATAAAAGACCGATAAACCGACCAACAAAAAAGGCCAATAGAATGTTGGTGCCATGGCAAATGCTGAGATCAATCCAGATGCAAAAACGCATAACAAGCGAGAGAGATATAAAAGGTGTGAACGATTCATATACGAAGTACTTTAGCCTTCGTCAGTCTTTTCCGGAATGTTTTTTATGCGTAAGCGGTTAATGCGCCGTGGATCAGCATCCAGAATTTCAAAGACGATACCTGAGTCATGTTTTAAAACTTCACCGCGTGCCGGAATACGTCCTGCAACAGAGAATACCAGGCCGCCAAGTGTATCAATATCGTTACGCTCTTCTTCGGTTAGCAGTTCGCCATAGCGTTCTTCGAACTCATCAATATCAACCCGTGCATCAGCCAAAACGCTTCCATCGTTTCTTTCGATCATTTCAGGATGTTCATCGAGGTCAAACTCATCATCAATTTCACCAACGATTGCTTCCAGAACATCACCAATCGTAACCAATCCATCAATGCCACCGTATTCATCGATTACCATCGCCATATGTTTTTTGGATTGACGCATTTGGAGCATCAGATCCAGCACAGGCATGGATGGAGGT
>JBCCLQ010000076.1:0-8521 GCA_039026795.1 Pseudomonadota bacterium | reverse complement strand
TTGAATTCAATTTCAGGGATCAAAATCACATCTGCGCCACCAGCAATACCGGCTTCCAATGCGATAAAACCTGCATCACGGCCCATCACTTCCAAAATCATCACACGGTCATGACTGGCCGCAGTCGATTGCAAATCATCCAGCGCCTGTGTGGCTTTCATCACGGCTGTATCAAAACCAATAGCCAACTCGGTTTCAGGCACATCGTTATCAATCGTTTTCGGAATCCAGACAATCTCGAACCCGCCTTTGGATGCTATGCGCGATAGAATATCCAAACTCCCGTCACCACCAATTCCAATAATACACTCAAGCCCCAAAGCTTTTACATGATCGGCAATCTCGCCTGTGCGGTCTTTCTTGCTGCCATCTTCCATGGGATAAGCAAACGGATCGCCTTTGTTAGTGGTACCCAGAATAGTACCTCCCTGGCGAATACACACCTCGCCCAGCCCTTCCTTGGGCAAAAGCTCGACATTGGGTTTATCTCCCATCAAACCGTTGGTTCCGTTGTGAATGCCATATGTGTCCCAGCCCTTTTCACCGGCTGCAATCGCCACAGCATCAATAGCCGCATTCAATCCGGCGCAATCACCGCCGCTTGTTAAAATTCCGATTTTCTTAGTCATGTCACCGTCTTAGTTAGAAAAAATTTGCATCACAATAGCGCTCTTTGAAGGCGTTCGGCAAGACTGTATCCGAATACGGGGCAAAAAAACTTCAAAATTCCAAAAACTTATGATAATATGTTTTAAATTAGTGACTTAAGCGGAAATCCTGATTTGGTAACAGAAGATATACAAGAGCTTGAAGAGCGTCTTATTGCTCTTGAGCACGAACATAAAGACCTAGACGATATTATAGACCGGTTGCGAGATACGCCACCGGTTGATTTCTTGCAGATCAAGCGTTTGCAGAAAAAGAAGCTGATGCTGAAAGATCAAATTCAAAGACTGCGGAGCGATATGCTCCCTGACATCATTGCGTAGGACACATTTAAAATGACTCACAGCGATCAAAACCCTCTTGTCGGTATCATCATGGGCTCACAAAGCGATTGGACGACCATGAGCAAGGCACATGACGTCCTGCACGATCTTGAAATCCCCCATGAATGCAAAATCACCTCTGCCCACCGCACGCCCGACCGCATGCGCGACTATGCAATGTCGGCGAAGGAACGCGGCCTGAAAGTGATTATTGCCGGCGCAGGAGGTGCAGCGCACTTACCGGGTATGACAGCGAGCTTCACAACTCTGCCTGTTTTGGGTGTTCCTGTGGAAAGTAAAGCCTTGAGCGGTATGGATAGCTTATTATCCATCGCGCAAATGCCGGGTGGTATTCCTGTCGGGACGTTGGCAATCGGTGAAGCAGGCGCGAAAAACGCAGGGCTTCTCGCCGCAGCTATTCTGGCCAATGAAGATGAGAAAATTGATCGTCTCTTGCGTCATTACCGCAAAAATCAATCCAACGCCGTCGCAGAACAACCGGAATAGGCTTATTTTCTATCACGCCTCATAGCAGCTGACCTGCTTAAAAACTGAGTATATCCATGAGTTGTAGCGACATCTTTAGAAACCAACACATACCCTTTGCGGGTTTCTGAAAATTGCCCCTCGCCTTTATCAAGGCCGGCAACGACGTCATAACGTGTTTTGACTTTTGGCGCATAATCAGGGTGGTCTCTGAGGTGATCCGGCAATTTCGAAAAATCAGGATGTTCGACAATATGAAACTCTGGCTTTTCCGGATTTATAGGAAAATCAACTTCTCCCGGTTCTTTATCTCTTCCACCATAAGGCCCTACAGGTCCCTCATATTCTCCGCTTTTATCAACTCTACAAACATTCCCGAATTCTTGGCTCATAGCCAAAAGTTGATTGTGCATTATTGATCGAAAATGAATTTTTATGGGCGCTATATTTAAAAGAGCGGCTGTCATCCTTGTTTTCCAGCTATCTTTATCACCACAGACCCCCAATCGGGCGATATTTTCGTGACGGAAAGACGCTGTATTTGTTTCAGAAAACATTGGAGCCATGCTTCGACCTAGAGATTCAACTTCCTCGAAGTTATTGCAGAAAAACTCATGTACGGTGTAAGGCGCCTCAATAAGTCTGACGCAACGGTCGAATACAGGGACATATGATCTAAACATAATGAGCGTTGCTACAGCACGTCTTATTTTATGTCAATAAATTTTCCCCTTGATATAATCTCATCAGATCGTCATAACCTACTGCTATGACATCAAAAGCTTCTATTCCAAACATAACTCTCGGTATTCTCGGTGGTGGTCAATTGGGGCGCATGTCGGCGCTTGCTGCATCGAATCTGGGGATCAAGACCCATATTTACGCTCCAGATGGGAATAACTGCCCCGCCGCACAGGTATCCACAGCTTATACACAGGGAAATTACGATAATGTGGATATGTTGAAAACTTTTGGACAAAAAGTCGACGTTATTTCCTACGAATTCGAAAATATTCCTGTTGAAACAGTACAGTTACTGCAGAAAATTAAGCCTGTTTACCCTGGGGATAACCTTCTGGATATCGCCCAAAATCGTATTAAAGAAAAGCAGTTCTTAAATGATATTGGTATCCAAACAGCGCCTTGGACACCCGCTTACTCTGTGGATGATATCAGCCAAGCTATGCAAATACCTGATTTTACGCAATGTATATTAAAAACGACGCGCTTTGGTTATGATGGTAAAGATCAAATATTTCAAAAAGATAGCAATACTATTGAAGAGAGTTGGAAACAGCTGAATTCCGATGAATTGATCATTGAAGGCGTGGTTGATTTTTCTTGCGAAATTTCCGTCCTGGTAGCGCGCGGGCGCTCAGGTGATGTGAAGTGCTACCCCCCGACAGTAAACGAGCACAGCAACCATATTTTGGCAAAAACTGTTCATCCGGCCCCAATCGGCGATGATATTCGAAACGGTGCAATTGCCATGGCAACCCGTCTAGCGGAAAAGGTTGAGCTTATCGGTATTTTGGGTTTGGAGCTGTTTGTGACCCGTGATGGTGAGTTGCTGGCCAATGAAATTGCACCCCGCACCCATAACTCGGGACACTGGACAATCGATGCATGCGCCGTCTCACAATTCGAACAACATGTGCGCGCTGTTTGCGGCCTGCCACTCGGTTCAACCGAACCGCACAGCCCTGCAACAATGATCAACCTGATTGGCGATGATGTACTCAGTCTGGATCAATATCTGAATATGCCCAATGCCTGTATTCACCTCTACGGCAAAGATGAGGTCAAACCGGGCCGAAAAATGGGCCACGTCACTATTTTAAATCCTGACCACGAATAAACAAGAATACACCCTAATAAGACTTTAAAAGCAAAGCCATTCGTGTTTATTTGTGTGCATTCGTGATTTCTAAAAGGAATGAAAATGACAGACACACGCATTGAAACGGACTCGATCGGCGAGATTGAAGTGGAAGCCGACAAATACTGGGGCGCGCAAACACAGCGCTCACTCATGAATTTCGATATCGGAACAGAGAAAATGCCGGCTGCCGTTGTCCGTGCGCTGGGTATTCAAAAGAAAGCCGCCGCCCTCACCAACCTCGAGCTTGGTGATATGGATGAAAAACTGGGCTCAGCCATCGTGAATGCAGCAGATGAAATCATTGACGGCACGCTGGCCGATCAATTCCCGCTCTCCGTTTGGCAAACCGGCTCCGGCACACAAAGCAATATGAATGCGAATGAAGTCATTGCCGGCCGCGCAAACGAAGCTTTGGGCGGCACACGCGGTGGCAAGGATCCCGTGCATCCCAATGATCATGTCAATATGAGCCAGTCGTCAAACGACACTTTCCCGACCGTCATGCATATTGCTGCAGCAGAGCAGATCCATCACGAGCTATTGCCTGCGCTGGAAAGCCTGCACAAAGCCCTGGATGAGAAGGCACAAAAATTCGCCGATATCGTCAAGAACGGGCGCACACATTTGCAGGACGCAACCCCCCTCACCTTGGGACAGGAATTCTCCGGTTATGCGCAGCAAATTGCCTATGGCATTGATCGCATCAAAGCAACCCTGCCGCGCGTGATGCAACTGGCGCAAGGTGGCACGGCAGTGGGTACCGGTATCAATTCACGTGTTGGTTTCGCTGAAAAATTTGCTGCACATGTTTGTACAATAACGGACCTCGATTTCGTGTCAGCAGAAAATAAATTCGAAGCGCTCGCCGCGCATGACGCACTTGTCGAATTATCCGGCGCATTGAATACGATCGCAACATCGCTGATGAAAATCGCAAATGACTTACGCCTGCTTGGTTCCGGTCCACGCTCCGGTATTGGGGAAATCATATTACCTGCGAATGAACCGGGCTCCAGCATCATGCCGGGCAAGGTTAATCCGACACAATGCGAAGCGTTAACAATGGTCTGCGCGCAAGTGATGGGCAATCATGTCGCCGTCACGGTTGCGGGCAGTAACGGGCACTTCGAATTGAACGTTTTTAAACCAGTCATGATTTATAATGTTTTACAATCACTTACACTGCTTTCTGATGGCTGTAACAGCTTTACGAAACGGTGCGTAGTTGGCATTGAGGCCAATGAAGGACGTATCAATGAACTGATGCAAAACTCCCTGATGCTTGTCACGGCGCTCAACCCGCATATTGGCTATGATAATGCCGCCAAAATCGCCAAAACCGCCTACGCGGACGGCACATCCCTCAAAGAAGCCGGTGTAAAGCTCGGTCTGCTCACAGAAGAACAGTTTGATCAATGGATCGACCCGAAAAGCATGACAAAGCCGCGCGATTAGCGGCGTATCTGTCTTCCCCTGTCGTTAAACGCTCGGTGATGATTGCAGGGCACGCCACAAGCGTGTCTTTGGAGCAGCCCTTTTGGGATGAATTACAAAAAATCGCCAAAGCCGAAAGCAAATCCCTCAATGCCCTCATTACCGAGATTGATGATATCAAAGACGGCAATCTTTCCAGTGCATTGCGGTTATATATTCTTAGCGAAGTAATCCGTCTAGAACACCACGTATGAGTTGCTCTTCCTGAGATGCCTCAGGCGCTTGTTGTTGCTGCGCGGGTTGAGCATTGTTTCCTGCCGCCGGAGCTTGTTCTTGCGGTGCCGGCGCCGGAGCTTGCTGTTGCTGCGCTCCACCGCCCCCTAATATCTGGTTGATGACACCACCAAGCTCACCATCGACTTTATCGCCCAAAAACTTCTCGGCTTCTTTCGCGAGCTTGCGCTGAATTTTACGCTGCAAATAGTCTTCCAGAATGCCTTTGCCGAACGTATTGCCCGGATTATCCAGCGGGCCTGCAATCGTAATCTCAAATGGCGGCACATCATCCGCAGCATTTTTCAGGCTAATGGCATGCTTTGTATCGATCGTCCATTTCGGAATATTGGCATTCCCGCGTGATGTAATAATCGCCGCAGGTCCCTCCATAACCATGGATGTGATATTGGCGACACCGCTTTGAATGTTATACTGGCCGTCAATCGTATCAATCTGGGTTGTGCCGCCACGCAAACCACTGGTCAGCGCCTGCACGCTGTCACCCGGTTTGATATCTGCTGACAAACTGCGTGCAAGTTTCGCTAGATCAAATCCTTCCATCAGTACATCACGGCCTTCCAGTGTCGCCGTACCGCCCAGCGCATTCACCAAAGCATTGGCGCTTGTGCCGGCCGCATTCACATTCATAGACATAGAGACATTGCCCTGCGCCTTCAAACGGTTGCTGTTGCTCATCGCATAGACCAAAGGCTCAAGCCCGACATTGGTCATGGAACTGGTAATTGCTGCGCTCAAACCACCTGCATTGTGCGGCTTCAATGTTGTGTTGACTGTTGCAGAACCACCAAACAAGCCTGCTTGCAGATTGGAAATTTTAAGCCCTTCCGAATTCATGGTTATGGTCGTTTTCGGCGCGGTAAAGGCCCAACCACCATAATTGACGCCCTTTGCGCTTACAGACAGATTCACGTTCGCGTTGTTGATCCAGCTGACATCCAGCGGACGGCTGGACCAACGATTGGATGATGACGCAGCAGTCGAACCTCCACCTGAAGATTTGGCTTTACGCGCTTTTTCTGCACCATCATCACCCAAAAACGTATCCAGAGGTACCGTGCCCAGCGCAATCGTCCCGTCAATAGATGGCTTGCCACCACCTGTAACAGCCTTGATATTGCCCCCCATAGACATCGGACCGAAACTCCCTGTGATGTCGGACAACGTGATCACGTCGCCGCTTTGATCGACTTTGGCAAAAATATCGATTTTCTGCTGTAATCCTTTTCCGGCCTTGAACTCAGGATTGACGATCTGCATGGCTTTCACGAAATTCAGATGCTTGATCCCAAGCTGCATATTGCTGAATTGCGGTTTATTCATCGGGTTTTTCACATTCCCTTTGGCATCCACCTGACCGGACAGCGCCTTGATATTGGATGAGAACGCCATTGTGTTCAAATCACCTTGCGCACTCACATTGGCTTCCGCAGCACCGATATTGGCCGGTAAAGACGCCGTATCCATTTTCAGGTTTTCCATCAATGCGCGCACGTTTGCGGTCTTCGCAAAGATATCCATATCAATCCCACTTATATTTGGAAGATCGGCAATCGCGCCTTTGGTTGTGATAGCTGTGCCTAAGTAGTCCTGAACGCCGGCTTGTTTGAGATTTAAGGACTTGGCATCCATTGTCCCCTCAAGCCTTATGCCGGATATAGGTTTACCTTGGAATTGTGCTTTCTGAATGCTGATATCGAAATCTGCATCAAACGGGAGTGAGAATTTCTTCACTGCTGCCACGCTATCCTGTGCACCGCTACCAGCAGGGGCACTATCAGCAGTAGATTGAGCTTTCTGCGGTATAAATTTATCAAAATTTATGCTGTCTGCCGAAAGGTCAATACCAACAGTGTCACGACCCGATGCATTAGGTTTATAAAATCCCGCGATAGCTGCGTTTGTGTCATCCAGTGCAAGTGAAGAATTATTTAATACGATACGGTCTTTTTCTAAATTCGCGTTAATATTAAAGCCAGCGCTACCAATCGTTCTGGCTTGATCATTGAGCTGAATATCATAGGCATTAGCTAGCTTGGACACACTCGAAACTTTTCCTTTGGCTGTTATCGATAGACTCGGATCAGCATATAGTATTGCACCTGAATTGGATCGTGATGCTGACGCATAGGTCAGATTTACAGCAGCATCTACATTTGTATCACCGGGAGCTTTTTGAATTTTGGTGGAAGCCTGAATAGCCTTATCCGCCATTTTCACTTGTGCATCTAGACCTTGATAGAGTTTTCCATCAAATTGCACACCGGCCAAACTCATGCGCGCAGTCCCTTGTAATGCAAATGGTAATTGCAGACTGTCTGGTACAGGGGAAGTCGCTGCAGCCTTCTTTGCTCCTCCCTCACCTGAAACGCCTGAGGATTTCCCTTTGGGCGCAAATCCATCCAGAGCCAGCACATCATTAGACTCCAGAACGATATCGAACCTCACAGGGTTCTTATCCTTGAAATTTACGATAGAGACATCACCATCCGCCTTAAAGTCACCTAGGGTGATCATGACTGGCGAATATTTAATAGCATCTTGCCCTGCTACCAATGTTCCATCTACGCTAACAGCCTCTTTCAATGAAGCAGGCAGTGACAATTTCGCTGCTTGGCCTGCTGCCTGCAAATTGGCAGATGTAATCTTTGTATTACCCTGCACTTCCAAGGCCTTTGTATCAACAACACCGCTGAATTGAACGGACGTATCTCCTTGCGGAATGGATAGGGTCATTTGAACCGGTAACGCACCACTATTATCCAAAACGCCTTCCGTTTGCCCCTCAAATGCGATATCTTGACTGTTATAATTGATCGCGCCCTTGGTTGCGAATGGCCCTTTCAGGCTTTGTGCACGCAGCACCACATCGACTGCTTTCAATTCATGTGTCTGATTAGCAGCCACATCAACATAGCTAATCTGGCCCTTTTCGATAGAGACCTTGTTGAAGGCAATATCCGGCTGCACAGCACTGCTGGAACTTTCGCCTTGTACAGCATCTTTAACTGCCGCCGCCTTTAATAATTTTTCAGTCATGTAAGACATTGAGCCGTCTTTATTCTTTCGAATATTCACAACAGGCTCAATCAAAGTAACCTGGTCCACTTCCACTTTCTTTTGCAGTAAAGGCGCGAGCGCGAGCTGAACATCTGCGCGATTCAACTTTAAAAACGGCTCTTCCCCCGGAACAGAAACGCTTAAACCTTCGATTTTTGCTGTCGGACTAGGAATAATGGCTAAATTAATATCACCGGACATTTCCACCTGATATCCGGTCGCTTGTTCAATTTTTTTAGAAATTTCCGGTTTATACTTGTTCCAGTCAAAGAAACTCGGTCCAATCAGCAAAGCCCCGATAAGCACAACAACGATTGATCCCAAAATAGCAAGTAAACGGCCCACCACGATCTCCTTCAAAAAATATGGCTATATA
>JBCCLQ010000075.1:0-8525 GCA_039026795.1 Pseudomonadota bacterium | reverse complement strand
TGCGCAAGATATTTTTCAGGTTTTCAAATACCCTGAAACGAGTTTGGTATCCCCATCAGGCTTAATGAGTGACAAGATCGTTGGCGCGGTAGACTGGTTATCAGCAGATATAAAAAAGCGCCTTGAAGAGAATAAGGCGCTTTAAAAAAATTATGTATCGCTCAGCTTACTTGCCGATCATATCCATATTGATTCCATCAACCAAAGGCTGCAGGTGTTTCTCATACCGTTTCCACTTTTCAACGGATGTTTTGTATATCGGCTTTGTCACTTGTGCCTTGGATGCCGTTAAAACAGCGCGTTTTTGTTTATGCGGCTCTAAACACGCATCATCCCAATCCAGACCAACGTAATCAATAAGCATACGCGCCTGTTCTTCAAAGTTGCCAACCGTTTCCTCGTAATTAATTTCAATGAAACGATCCGGCATAACACTGCGCCAGTGAGACATAACTTCAAGATAACGGTTATATTCTTCAGCCAGTTCTTCGAGGTTGTAGGACCAATATTGTCCCTGACCAAAATTCTGCTTGTAACACGATAGACATGTATCAATCGGATTACGGCGACAGTGAATGATTTTCGCATTCGGCAAAATAGCGGTAATAATCCCCATATTTGTGTAATTTCCGGGCATTTTATCAGTGACGCGCAAAGCCTTACCACTCTTGTCCTTTGCTTTCACGGCTTCGACATAAGCCTCACCGAACTCAGCCAAATTATCTTCACTTAGACCGCCCAAATTTTCACGGATTTTTGCGATTTCTGTGAGCTCACCGGCGCCATAGACATCGGGATGAGACGATATGATTTGTTCGGTCAATGTTGTTCCGGAACGCGGCATACCAACAATAAAGACGGGAACATCAGATTTAAAGCCCTTACCTTCGAACGATTCCATAAGTTCGGATGTGAAACGTGCTTTGATACCTTGAACCAATTCGACATTATTTCGAGGGTTGAAAGGAATGATTTTACGTTTGTAATCATTTGCTTTTTTCAAATGCTTAAACGCAGCATCATAATCCTTAAGTTGTTCGTATGCATCAGATATTGCATAGTTTAAGACAGTTGCACCGCTCACACCAAGTTTCGTTTCATCGTCCTTCAATTTCAAAAGGGCTTGAAATTCGGGTTCATCTTCGCTTTTGACCTTAATCAAGCTCATTAGTGTTGCATGTGGTCCGGGCAGAGAGTCATTGAGTGAAATTGCTTTTTGTGCCAGTTCTTTTGCATGCTCATTTTCGTTCACAGTGATCAGCATTTCGGCTTTTGTATTATATGGCAAGTGCCATGTTGGCGAAAGCTCAATCGCCTTATCCATCGCGTCGAACGCGTCGCTCATGTTATTCATCATTTGTAAGATACTGGCTTTACGCATCCACATAATCGGCATGTCAGGCGCAAGCTTAATAGCCTCATCAACCGCTTCAAGAGCGCGATCATAATCATTCATTTTATCGTAGATGTCGGCTAGCTTTTTGAGAGAACGCGCAGAGTTTGGTTCACGTTTCAAAGCTTCCTGCAGCGCGGCTTCTGCATCATTCAGGAAGTCAGACATGAAATTGACTTCCGCCAGATCCAAATACGGTTCTGCGTTATCTGGATCTGCTTTAATCGCACGCAAAGAGGCAGCGCGCGCTTCCGGATATTGACCTATATTACGCAATGCCAAACTTAATGCGCTATTCGCACGTGGATCATCCCGTTTGAAAGCCACAGCATAACGACCGGCCACAGCCGCTTCTTCGAATCTATTTTGGTCAGATAATGCGATAGATGTATTTGTATGCGCTTCGAAATATTCGGGTCTTAGATCCGTTGCCTTTTTATAATGTTCTAAAGCGGCTTCAGGCTTACCGCGGTCTCGCAAGACGTTAGCCAGATTATTATGCGCTTCAGGATTATTGGAGTTAAGCTCCAAAGCTTCACGGCACTTGGCCTCTGATTCGGCGAAACGCCCCATATCACGCAATGTGTTACCCCAATTGATCCAGATTTTATCAATCTCGGGGTGCGCTTCCGCCAAATTCTGCCAAATTTCCAAGGCTTCTTGGTATTTTTTTTGTGTAGAATAGATAATGCCCAAATTAATGCGTGCATCACCATTATCCGGATCTGCCTTTAAAGAATTCTCAATAAGATCCTGCGCTTCTTCCAATTGACCTGATCGCCACAAGGCCAAGCCTTTGTTGTTCATGGCATCGCCAAATTCGGGATCAAGTACCAAAGATTTGTCGTACGCTTCGATGGCTTCATCATTACGACCTAATTCCATGAGCACCGCACCATAATTGTTCCAACACTGCTTATCGTCCGGTTCTGCCTGAATGGATTTCTCCATATATATAAGTGCTTCATCAAAAACAGTTGTTTGATAAAGCATTACACCTAAAAAGTGTATTGTGGGGAAATGGTCTGGGACAGCACGCAAAATATCGCGATATGTGCGTTCAGCCAACATAAAATTGCCTTCAAAATGATGCCCTTTGGCCAGTTCAAGCGCCTCATCCAGCGTGACTTCCACACCTTCGTCATATCCGGGTCTTTGTTTGGCTGCACTACTCTGAGTCATAAGAAATCCTTTACAAAATGCGTCTCAGTTGGACATAAAAACGTTAAATTCGAAGATGTTCGAATAATGAGAGGTTTTTCTTCGCACGTAAACCCCTAAGTGAGTAAGGGTTTGGAAAGCTCTTTACTTATTTTTCTGTGGATTTAACTTTTTTTAAATATTAATTAACATTTTAGGAGATACACTAAGTACATACAAACATTGGAAAAACCTAGGTTAAGTAAAATAATTACAACTTTGCGATGTCCCGTGTTTGTGTTAATGTCTGGTTAATGAGGGATCTAACCGTCCTTTAGCCATTCGTTATTTTTAAGTTTCATGCAACAAGAGCAAGGAGTGCTACTCATGACTAAATCAAAGCGTAATCTGACTCAGAAAGTTGCGGCAGGAGCTATTCTTGTTGCCCTTTCAGGCTTCGTGCCGAACGTAACAAGGCAAGCGCAAGCTGCGACTGCTACAATCACTGCTAGTGGATCATTCACAGGTGGTTTGACAATGACTGCTGGTACAAACCTTCAGTTTGGTAAAATGGTTGCTACTAACACCGGTGGTAAACTGACTGTAAACACAGCTGGTGGTACAGTAGCTTCTAAAGGTTTCTTCAACACATTGGGTGCAACAAATGGAACAATCAAGTTCAACGCTGGTGCGTTGAAAGCGGTTGACTTCACGGTTGCTGGCCCGGCCAAAACATTGGCTCTAGCTTCCACTGCTAACGGTGGTAAGACAGGTGTTGTAAATCTATCAGAAATTGTTGTTGCTGGTCCTATCGCTACTGCGTTGACATTCACAACAGGTTCTTTGAAGCAGTCTGCAACATTGACAAGCTTGACAACTGATCTTTCGATCGGTGGACAGGTCACTTGGGGTGCTGTACAGCCTCTGGGTTCCTTTACACACGCTGATCGCGTGATTGCCAACTACTAAGTTTTAATTTTATAATTTTAAAAAGCCCCGCATTGTGCGGGGCTTTTTTATTACCCACAAAGCTTTTGCAGACTTTACAACCTATTGTATCTGGTTTTTACTAGTTCATGCTTTTCAACGCGCAAATCGCATAAAAACATGCCTAAGATAAAAAAAACTCTAGTTCGGATTTCGGCTTTGGCCGTTTTGGCATCTCCGTTTTATGCGTTATCAGCCAACGCACAAGTTCTGGATTTAAGCTGTAAGAGACCTATCGATATCGGAAATTTAATTGCTACGGGATGTTCAGCCAAATATATCATTGCGCCGGACAATGCGCATGCTGATACAGGATGTCTGATTTTTAACAACATGGCGGTGGCAGGCTCCTGTACACTCAGGGTACTGGGCCCTGCCGCGACAAAAAGTGCTGTTGTTACATTCCAAAAAGCATTCTTTAATATATCGGGTAGCAAAGGCGGTGTTGCAACAATGACAGACCTTCGCATGAAAAACAGAACACAGCCAACAATTACACCAACGCTTACAATACCACCAACAACGCTAAATGCGGGCACAATTAATATCGATATAGGCGGTAGTCTCAATTACGATAACGGACAAGCGGAAGGGACCTATTCCGGCAAGGTTGCGATTTCCGCTAATTTTAACTAACGTTTTGAGCATATTGAATTTGAGGACAACATGAGAAAATTCTTAATCTTTTTTGCATTTTTAATATTCGGTGTGAGTGCATCATATAAAGCTGACGCTCTTCACATTTCTCCGTTCATGGTTGTTTTTGATAAAAATAACTCAGCAACCATTACATTAAACAATCGCGGTAATCAGGCCAAAGTTGTCACCTTTGAATGGAATAGACGGTATTACACAAGTGATGACGTGGTTGATATTTTGCCTGAAGGACAAACCTCTCCCGGCTATAATCCTGCCGACCCTTATATTCAATTCTCACCGCGGCGGGCGATTTTAAAGCCGAAGCAAGCGCAAATCATCCGACTTATTGTAAAACGCCCTGCTGACATGGCTCCAGGTGAATACCGCTCACATTTTACGATTATTACAGACGATTTGGTTGAAGAAAAGGTAGATGCACAAGCTAATGCAGGTGGTGTATCCGGCCTAGTCAGCGTTAATGTCAGTACTGGAATTCCGGTTTTCATTCGCCAAGGCGAAACACAAGCCATCGCAGACATTCAATCAGCAAATGTTGTAGCAACTCCACAAGGCCCCGGCTTGGACGTCCGCATGAGCTATAACGGCACACGGTCTTTATACACCGATTTGTATATAGAGTGTGATGGTGATGCGACGCAGAAGGAAAACTACGTAGGCTCCATGCGATTATATGTAGAACGCGAATCACCACAAAGAACTTTTGCCATACGCAAACTGGATATAAGCCAATGTAGTAACCCACAATTGAATGTTATGGGCGTGCGTGATTTAGAATGGGGCGGTAAATTATTTAAGCAAGTCCCGATTAATATGGGCACCTTTTAAAATAGATAACATAATATAAATCCCACATATTTATCCACAGATCGGTAGAGAAAACCGACCTGATATGCTAATATTTTGTGGATAGGCTTTGGCCTTTCTCTTGCATATCAGGCGCTACATGAGTTTCTCGTTTTTGAATCGATTATCCTGCACTGTTTTTGGGATCGCAGTTTTTATATGCGTTCCTACAGATAGTCATGCCATGTCACTTCCGAACACTGAGCAGCCTGACAGCAAAATACAGCAAGTTGCCGTACCTCAGAACAATCGCGGTCAATTATCCCGTCTATTACAAAAAAGCCGTAACATTCTCAATAATTTAACCGCTCCATCTGCAACGGATGTACCTGTCTTAGATAGTGATATTCCGGAAGGCTTACCACCCGAAGAAGTAGATGCGTACAGACAGAAGCTTCAAGAATGGATGGCTGAAGACGCACAGAATGCAGAGCCTTACGATGTTATTCTATCTGTTAAACGGAAAGGAAAAACAATCAGCCGATCCGTGATCGGTATCCAAAAAGGCATACAGACGTACGTACCGATGCAGGACCTGGCCAGCGCTTTACGAATTAAGATCAACATGGATCTTGCATCACAAACCGTTGACGGATTTTGGAATAGTGAAGAGAACACCTATAACCTCAACGTTTTGGGAAATATCTACTCTGTAAAAGGGGAAAGTTTTACCTTACCGGAAAATAGTGCAATCGTTCAGGATTTTGGTGAGGGGTTGGGCGATATTTATGTCACCACTGATTTAATCAATGAATTATGGGGCTTAAGCTTAAGATTCGAGCCCGCCCAGATGGCATTAATGGTTGAAACCCCTCAAATGCTGCCCATTGAGCGCGAAAAAATGCGCGAAGCACGACAAGAGCGGTTTTTGGAGCGTAATGCCAACATTGCAGATCAATATGAAGCACTAGATTACAGTTATGTGCCCAATGAGTACAAAATCATCAGTAAACCCGCAATCAATACTGCGACCCAAACACGTTGGGACGATAAACGACAAGAATTGACGCATACGAACAATGTCCGGGGTATCAACGACCTGCTGTTCACATCTGCAGATTATAATATCCAGACAGCATACACCGAAGAAGAAGGTTATGATGTGACCAGTGCACGTTTGCGTTTTGAACGCCGCGCCGATATCGGGCACGAACTGCCGTTGGGACTGAAATTATTCGAAGCCGGAGACATATCCGTTCAACCACCATCATTGGTAGACCGCAACCAGACGGGTGCCGGTATTTCTGTTTCCAATAAACCTTTCCGTCGTTCACAATCCTTTGACATCATTACTGTTGAAGGAACAGGGCAACCCGGATGGGACGTTGAAATATACAATGATAACCAGTTACAGAATTTTGGCGTGATTGATGCCAATGGCGAGTATCGCTTTGAAGGCATTGAACTGGACTACGGTAAAAATGAAATCCGAACTGTTTTATACGGTCCACAAGGACAAGTTGAAGAACGTATTGAAAATTACAAAATTGATGATTCACTTCTTGCTAAAGGAGATGTTCGTGTTGAAGCAACAGTTATGGATGCAAATAGAAACCTGATCGAAGTTGATGATGTGAACGATCGCGTTTCAGACGGGTATTTTCATACCGCCTCCATTGCAACAGGATTAAACGAACAGTTTACGCCATTCGTTACCAGCACACGCGCCAACACAGAAGACGGTACAAAAAACTACTTGTCTGTGGGCACAAACTTCACAGCAGGCGGTGGTATTGGTGTTGTTGAAGGGTATAAGGATTTAAATGGAGGAGAAGCTTTAGATGCACGATATACGAAAAATTTCGCAGGATTGAAGTTGAACGCACGCACTTCATTTTTCAATGATTTTGAAAGTGAAGAAGCGAATTTTGGAGACGCAGCTAAAGAGTTTGATGGTGAAATCCGCGCAGCAACTTCTTTCCCTACAGACTATGGGTCATTACGTTTAGGAACAAATTTAGGGTATACTACTTTTGTAGACGGTAGCGACAGAACAACATTCGTAACCACACAATCCCTTGGTCAAGCAGGCTTTCGCGTAAGCAACAGAACAACAAGCCGTTTGGTTGATGGCGACCACCAACAGTCGACAGGTCGTCTGAGCGCCGATTATCGCATTTCAGATTTGTGGAATTTCAGATCATCCGCTAATTACGATATTGATCCGGACACAGATCTAAGCTCGGCCTTAGCAGAATTGCGATATAATGATCGTGATCGTTTCAATGCATCAGCGGATATACGTCATGATTTGGAAAACGACAACACGAGCCTTGGGGTCGATGCTTCGTATGATTTTAAAAAGTTTTTAGGTGGCATCGGTTTGAACTGGGATGTTGGAGATGGATTTGATGCTATCCTTCGTACCAGCATGTCACTAGGGCCGTTTGGAAAAGATGATTCTTACATCATGAGCAGTGAAAACCTGACCAGTAAAACGGCACTTAAAAGCAGGATTTACCGAGACAAGGATGAAGATGGTGTTTTCTCAGAAGGAGATGAACCCATTCAAAACGCCCGCCTTCGTGTAAACGGTGTAAGGACTGAAAAAACAGATGAGGACGGGTTTATTGATATTATCAACCCGACACAACAGGGACTTACGACCGTCATAATCGATGAGCGTAGCTGGGAAGACGAATTGTTGGTATCAAAAGACGACGGATATTTCACCGCATTACGTCCGGTTACAAAACCATATGTTGATATCCCTGTTGTAGTTAGTGGTTCGGTAGACGGAAATGTATATTTTGAGAATGGAAAACCATCACCAACCTTACGCGTTCAATTGATCAATGCGGATGGAACAATGGTTGAAGAAACCACAACAGACTTTAACGGCTATTACAGCTTTGAATATGTTCGCCCAGGGAATTACACAATACAGGCAGACCCCACACATAATTTAGTAGCATCAACCAAGACTGCAACAGTCACACAAGATGATCCTTTTGTATTGGGCATTGATTTAAAAATCGCGGGTTTAAACCAAAATTAAGTAAGGAACCGATCAAATCGCGTATCAACAAATTGATATCAATGTTCGAGAAACGAAAAGCCACACTATAAAAACTTAACCTGCAACAGCTTTCGCAGATGCAGATGGAACGTTTTGAGCAACATCAAAGAAGCTGTAATTGTACATGTACTTATAAAGCTTATTGAGTTGGATTTGCGCGACAAAGGCGATCATCTGTTTACGTTCATCCTTGGCACCTAACGCTTCTATGTCTTTTATGAGTGTTTCATAAAACTCAATATTTGTTTTGATGATCTTATCTTCTGCAGCAAAAACGTTATCTACGATTGTTTCGCGTGACGCTTCTTGACCAACATAAGAGCGTATCAAAACCTGTAACACACGACGCATAGCATGGGGTGAGCGCTCAATCGGAATCATAATATGTGTGATGCTTAAAGTTCCATCTTCTTTTTTGGTCGGTACAGGCATAAAGCGCCGCAAATCCATGATCTCTTTTGGCAATTCCTTTTCATTTTTTGC